>JBOHED010000306.1:0-9601 GCA_050700915.1 Actinopolymorphaceae bacterium
GTCCGGATCGTCCGTGCGGCGGCGGCGCTGTCCCGGGCCGCCGAGTCGGCCACATCACCGAGTGCCCCCACGGCGTCGGAGATGCCAGACAGGCCCAACGCCAACACACCGAGCCCGGACGCGGCACCGGTGGCGGCGACGGCGACCAGGCCGAGACCTCCGGCGATACCGGCGAAGACGGGAATGGTGGCCGGGCCGAGCGCGGCGACGGCAAGCAGCGTCCCGTTGAACAGTCGGAACGCGCCCGCGCCGGTGGACGCGCTGCCTCCCGCGCCACGGAGCGCACCATCGACCGCGCCCAGCCCAGCGACCGCCGCCCCGGCGCCGTCCAGGTCGACCTCGACTTCGACCCGGCGGCCGTCCAGGGCGTCTGCTGCAGCGCCGACTGTGCCTAACCCGGCGAACGCTGCACCGACCTCGGCATCGACACCGAGGCGTATGTCGCGGCCGTCGAGACGGTCCGCCTCGACACTGACCGCACGAAGCTCCGAAATCGCGGCGGCGGCGTTGACCACCACGTCGATGTCGCGGGAGCGTTGACCCAGGTTGCGTAACCCCTGCTCCACTTGGCGGATCTGCGTCAACGCGGCCCGGGCGTCCAGGTCGACGCCGAGCTTGGTGTCGCGGATCTCGACCAGCCGGGCCCGTAGCGTCGCGATTTCTCGGTCGGCGGCGGACGAATCCGCCTTGATCTTCACCGCCGGCAACGCCTTGACCGCCGCGTCCAGCCGTTTCGTCAACGCCTGACCGAACTGGCCGCCGGCTTCGTCGCCGGCTTTTCGGCCGGACCGTTTCGAGGACTCAGTGAGGATTCGGCCGGTCTTCTTCGCCGTGTCGGAGGCCGCGCCGGTGAATTCGCGGTCGTATTCGTCGCCGAATGCGTCGGTGTACTCGCGGGCGGCTTTCCGGGCCTCCTTCTGCACGTTGGAGAACGAGGGAACGACCTGCAGAAACACGGTTCCGGCGTTATAGGGCATCGCAGGGCCTTACGTAGAGGCAGAGGTCAGAGGTCTGACCTGTCTGCTCTGACGCTACCGACAAATACCCTCACGGTGCACGATGCGGTTTTTAGCGTTCGGCGACGAATGTGCCGCGTTGTGGTGCGACCTTCACCACGCCTTCGTCGGCGAGGACGGCGATGGCCCGGCGGACGGTGTTTCGGGAAATGCCGTACTCCTGCACCAGCCTGGTCTCGGACGGGATCGGCCGGCCGGGCTCCCAGTCGCCGCGGGTGATCCGGGCGCGCAGGATGCCGACCAGCTGCCGGTACGGCGACTCGTACGCCTGGTGGTCGATCACGTCGTCTGGACCCATGCCTTGACGTTATGCACCTGCCCATCGAGCCGTCTCGTGCTCCTCGTGCTTCACATGCCGGCACATGCCTGGACGTTGAGGTACCAGTCGGACTACTGTCACGAGTCTCGGTGGCCGGCTGGTCAACCCTCGGAGTCCCCGTCTCCGAGGCCGACCCTCCCCGGCAACCCCGGCGGGATCGTCCCGGCCGGCCACCGAACCCACCAGCAGGTGCGGCGACCGGAGGGAAGAGGGCCACCCTTCCCGCGGAGGCAGGCCGCCGCACCCCTTCACCTCACAGGCGGGAAGCATGAGCCACGACGAACTACTCGACACCGGCGTCGTCGACTGGATCTGGGACGGCCAGCTGAAGGCCATGTTCAACTACACCGACGCCGACCTGGCCATCCTCGCGAGGCTGCTGCTGCGGCCCTGCCCGACCTGCCACGCCGGGTCCGGTCAGTGGTGCCACACCGCCTCCGGCAATGACATCGTGGGCCTGGACGTGCAGCACCTGGCCCGGCGTAGCCTTGGCCCGTCATGACCGATGACACTGCTCCTACCGACGAGTCCGACGACCGCCGCGAGAGCGTTTACGCCTACGAGGACCCGGTGGTCCTCGCCCAGGTCGCCTCCATCTTCCGGGCCGCACGCATCCGTCGGCTGGCGCGGGAGGCGAGAGAACGCCACGAGGAGTCCCACGATTAGGTGCAGTAGTGGCAGACGCTTGAGAAGGCGACGAACCTCCAACAAGTCAGGTCACGGGGTCCAGATCGTCTGCGCTGACCGCCACATCGCCTCCATTTTCGAGAGTTCCGGCGACTCGATGGTCGGTGCCTTCGCCTCCAGAATTCAAGTCTTGTATTCGCGCACCGACGATGATTGATTAGGGGAAGACGGGCAGGACGCCGCGCAGGTTCCACGATTCCGCCGGGCTCCGCCGGACGCCTCCCTGACCGAGGATGTCAGTGGCGCGCTGGCAGGGTGTGCCCATGAGCGACCAGCCACGCGCGAGCGGCCCTCGCGCACTTGTTGCCGAGATCAACAGGCGTACGGGCAGTGGCCTGACCTTCGTCGACGTCGCGGCGCAAGGCGAGACGGGAGGCGCGGCGTTCGTCCGCTGGCCGGACGGTCGCGAGGGCGTCGTCACCCACGCGCCCATCCCACCGCGGCAGGCACGGCAGACCGCCGAGGTCCTCGCGTCGGTCCGCGCCGCAGGTCTGCCGGTTCCCCGCCACGACCTCGTGCTGGAACTCGCCGACGGCACCGCGGCGGTCGTGCAGGAACGCTTGCCTGGTTCACCGCCGAGGCGTACGGACGCTCACGCCATCGAGGCGATGCTGGCGATCAACGAACGTTTCGCCGGCCTCCTGGCCGACCGGCCCGATGTCGCGGTCCCGCCCCTCTGCCTGCGGGAGAGCGGTCCGGTGTTTCCCCGGCACGAGACGCTGGCGGACTACAGCGATCGCAGCCGACGGTTGCTCCGGCTGATCCGCGATGTCGGCGCCGCCGAGCGGCATGAGATGGCCGGCGATGATCTCGTGCACACCGATTTCACTGTCCCGAACGTCCTCTTCGACGACTCCGGCCAGGTCACCGGCGTCGTCGACTGGAACTTTGGCGTGGCACGCGGGGACCGCCACTTCGCACTCGTCGCGCTCCGCTTCGACCTCACCTGGGCCGCGCTGGATCCCGATGGCGGCTACAACGGCGTCGAACAGAAGGCCATCGACCGCGTGGATGAAGCGCTCGAGACAACGATGCAGCCGGAGTTGTTACGCATGTACTGGGCGTACTGGACGCTCTACAAGCTCCACTGGGTGATCCGCTCCGGCGTCCGAAGCGTCATCGACCTGCATCTTCGGTTGGGTGAGAGCCGCCTGCTGTGACCGTCGGGCTCGTCAGGTGGGACCCCGCTGTGCGGCGACGGTGACGGGACCAGATCCGCGGAGGACCTGCAGACGCCTCCCTCGGGCAGACTTGTCCGCTGTGAACATCGCGATCCGAACCGCGACGGCCGCCGACGCGGCCCGCGTCGCGCAGATCTACGTCGACTCGTGGAACGCGGGATTCGGCGACCTGATGCCGCCGCAGGTGCTCGAGGACGACCGGATCGGCCGCTGGGCGGCGACTCTCACCACCGCGGCCTCCGCGGATTTGCAGCCTGCCGCCACGTCGGCTCGAAACCGGACCGGACCGCGTGTCGCGACGACGCCTCGCGTCGCCCGATGGTGGGTTGCCGCGCTATCCGGTGCGATCGCCGGCTTCGTCGGCATCGGGCCCAGCCGCGACCCGGTGGACCCGGAGCTTGGTGAGCTCGACACCATCGCGGTCGATCCGGCGCACTGGCGCAGCGGCGTCGGTACCGCTCTCATGCGTACCGCCCTCGGCGCACTCGACGACGACGGCTACCGCGAGGCGATCCTGTGGACTCTCGCCGACTATGACCGCGGGCAGCGTTTCTACCTCTCGACCGGCTGGACGCCCGACGGCGGTACGCGCGACAACGGCCACCAGGTGTCGTTCCGGCACCGCCTCCGCGATACCCCTCGATAATCAGCCGTGCCGACGCACGCCGGACGAGTGAATGCAGCGGTTACCTACGCGCGCGGCGAAAAGGAAGGAGCGAGGTACCCGACCGCCTCAGGGGCGGCACGAGGGACGTTCGCCCCGCTCCTTGTGGCCGGCGAACAACGGCCCACCGACCTGCGCGAGGACGTCACGGATGAGGTCCTCGATCGCGGCGGGGTCGGCGTGGGCGGCGAGCCAACGTTCGGCGAGGTCGGCGTCATGGGCCCGGAGCTCGCGGAGCAGCCATTTACCGGTGCCGGTCCAGCGGCCGCCCAGAACGAGCGCCCGATCGGCCGCAGCGGTCCAGGCAGTGGCGGCGATCACCAGGCGTTCGGCGGGATCCGTGGCATGGGACAGGTCGGCGAGCAGATCGGTCAGCTGGTAACGGATCCGGTGGCGTTCGGCATCGGTCAGCGGTGCCGGGCCATCGGCGAGGACCTTCGTACACAGGGACTGGACCTCGCTCGCGTGCGCGCGGTCGCCGACAAGCTGTACGCCGGTGGCGACCATGCGGGTCAGGGCGGGACGCCGGCCGGGAAGCTCCCGCGCCAGGTAGTGGCCCAGGCTCGCCTCGTCGTGGACGAACAGTTCCACCGGCCAACCACGAAAACGCCGGGAGTTCCGATGGGGCGCCTCGGGGTCGCCGTCGGGCAGCAGCACCACGATGTCGAGGTCGGACCCGGCCGTGCGATGCGTCGTGAGGACACTGCCGGACAGCAGCGCCCATCGGGCATGGGGAAACGCGTCGGCGACGATGTCCCGCGCCACGACGGTCGGATCATCCCGGTCACTCTGCTCAGCACGGCTCATCCCGCCAGGGTGGCAAGCCGTCGAGACCCGCGGCAACCGAATAGCCCGCGGCGGGGACAGCGTCGTCTACGGGGCGCGGTAGCGCACCTGACCGGTCGGAACCTGGGCGTACCTGCTGACGATGCTGATCTCGGCCACGTGGTCGCCTGGGCTCAGGTCGAGCGGCCACAACGGTTCCTGGGCAGGGAGATCCGATTGCCCGCGGCTGTCGGTCACCGTGAAACCCTGTGGGTACGGATGATCGGTCCCGAACGTCAGTGCCGGCTTCTCCGCCGTACCGCCGATGCCGACCCAGACCGACGACAGGTCCGGGTAGGCAGATTGCGCCTTCCGGAACAGCCGGTCGCTGCCGAGCAGGAACCGCTGCTGGAAGATCGGGCAGTACGCCCGCGACGCCCATGCCAGGTCCGACGACGGCGGGGAGGTGAGTCCGGTCGTCTGGGCGGTGGCGAAGTACTGCCACCAGAAGTCGGCGTCGTCCACTGGTCCGGCAGTGGAGACGAACCGCGCTCGAGCGCCACCGGCGTGGAAGGTCCTCTGCAGCTCGATCACCCCGAGAGGCTCGTCGGCGTCGGCCACCCAGTGAGCGCCGTTCTGGCCGTCGAGAACGACCCAGCGGCGCAGTTCGTCGATCCACGCCTCGGCCACTGAGTGCGCGGCCGCCACACCCGCGTGGTGGTCCCGGCGGAAGAGTCCAAGCCAGCGAGCCGGTATACCGCTCGCGTTGAGTGCGTGACACAGCACGACGGTGTACTCGTCGCAGGCGAACCGCGCCCCCGCGTCCACCCGGTCGAGGATCTCCACCGCGTCGTAGTTTTCGACATGGTCATTGGCGTGCTGCCACCGCTGGCTCACCCATTCGGTCAGGGTCCGTGCGGTCTCCCACGCGGACGCGCGCGGCGACGGCACACGTCGGACGAGGAGCGCTTCGCGCTCAGGCGGCAGGCGGTAGAGCCGCACCGGAAGGGCGGGCGCGGGATCCGGCCACTCCAGCAACTCCACCGGTGGCGGCGGGACATCACCATCCAGCTGGAAGAGGTCACGCCAGTCGTTCGCGGCGTCCGCCTGGGGCTCGTCCGGCTCGACCATGCGGCACGCTCCTTCACCTTCGTGACATACGACGTGCAGCGTGCCAGCGCGAGCCCGATGTTTCCATTCCGGCGAGACAGCCGAAACCGTTGGTGGCATGGGTTCGCTCCGTCCCGACGGCTGTCCACGTGTCAGTTAGTCGACCTCCGCGTAGCCGCCGATCGCGACGTAATCGACGGCCCAGGACGTCAGCTCCACCAGAGGATCGAAGGCCTCCCGCACCCGGTCGACGACCTCGGGTGTGTGGACCCACGCCCCGGCACCGAGCCGGCGCCGAGCGAAGGCCGACCGCCGCCGGAGGAGCACGTCCCGCGGATCTTCGAGGCGACTGCCGAGCGGATAGCCATCCGGCGGCCGCGTCATAGCGTGCCCGTGAGCTCGTACCCCTCCCGGTCGAGGCCTGCCGCGATCGCCGCGAGTTCATCACCGCTGCCGTCGGCGGCAACCGCCTCCCGATAACGCGACAGCGGGGCGCCCGAACCGCCCGTCCAGCCACCTTCCACGGACAGCCCGTCGAGGTCGAACTGCACGGTCATCCGCACCCGCCGGGCGATCCACACCGCCAGCCCCACACCAGGTGGTCCCACGCCGCTCCGGCACCACGACGCGCGGCTACGGCACGGCGGCATACACCGGCCGGAGCGCGGCGGATCGTTCATGCTGCTCGGCAGGACTTGTGAGGCGTCTCGTCGCGCAAGCCGCGCCGTACTCCTCGCCGTGCCAGCTGGAGATCACGTGGATGTGCAGGTGCCACACGTCCTGGCCGCCCGCCGGTTCGTTGTGCTGACGTACGGCAATGCCGTCGCACTGGTCGACCACCAGGAGGGCAGATGCGGATCGCCTCGCCGCCCGGAGCAGGTGCGGCCCGAGATCGTCCGGCAGCGCGTAGAGGTTCTCGACATGCAGTCTCGGGACAACCATCAGGCTGCTCGGCCGACCGTTCCACGAAGTGTGGTTGACGATCACCCCGAGGTGGTCGTCGACGTGGACGATCCCGCCCGGCACCTCCTGCTCGGTGTCCGCGCGGCGGAGCAGCCGGCAGAACGGGCAGTCGTATCCCTCCGGCTCATGGCGACGCATGGTCCACGACCATATGCCCCGACGGTAACGCCCGACGACATCATTCGACAGCAGGGAGGGAGGACGCTACCTTCTCGGGTTCGGTAACGCGCGGACCACGAACGCAAGGCCCAGCGCGATCCCGAAGACCCACCAGACGAGGGTACGCAGCGACCCGGCGAACGCGTCGTAGGCGGCCGCGCCCAGCACCTGCGGGCCGGAACCGAGCGAGGCCAGGACTGGTTCGCGGCTCATGGCAAGGCCAAGCAGCAGCACCGCCATCGCGGCGACCGTCCCGACCAGGATCCCCAGGAGCGTGGGCCGGCGTGGCGACGCGGCGAGGGCGACCAGGAAGCTCCCGATGGCGAGCACCGGCAGGATGACGCCGAGGATCCCCAGGACGTCGTACCACCGCTGCGCCTCCGTGAGCGGTGCCGACTCGACGACCACGAACCGGAGCTCCGGTGACCGGACGTCCTTCGCCGCGTCGAACCCGTCCGCGACCAGGCTTCGCCTGGCCTCGTCCACCAACGGCGCCAGGTCGACGGTGACGGAGGCCTCGCTCGTCGAACCGGTGGCGATGGCGTCCCGCGCCTCCCGGAGGGTCGACCTCCACAGCTGCGCGGCGACCGGACTGTCGAGAGTCTCGCGGACATCCTTCTCGATGAGCGCGGCGAGCGCCGCCTCGGTGGGATCGAGGACGCTCCCCAGGTGCCGGCGTACCAGCGATCGCGGAATGCCCAACTCGGCAAGGGCGTCGACCGTACCGTCGACGATCTGCGGGAGGTCGACCTGTCGCCTGATGTCGGCCGTCACCCGACTGGCGATGGCGGCCTGGATCTCGGGATCGTCGATCAGCGGGCCCGCCGTTTCCGCGTACTTCTCGGTACGCAGTTCCTGGCCCGCCCAGATGACGGGTACGGCGGCGAGGACGGCCAGGCTCCCCAGCAGCACAAGCAGGCCCGCCAACGGCTCGCGGACACTCATGCCCGCCAGGCTCTCACGCCACGACGGGTCGAGTGCGCGCCTCCCGGCGCCCGGGACGTCCAGGTGCGGTCACGCTGTGCCGCCTTCTCCTGCGGCGGATCGGGACCTTTGCCGCGTAAACACCATGATCCGCCGAAAACGGCGCATCGCATCTGCCCGCAATCCCGGGCGAGGACCCACCCCTGGAGTCAGTTGGTGAACAGCCCTCCCGCGTCCTCGTTGCACTCGATGCTCGGCGGTTCCTCGCCGGGAAAGGCGAGGAACTGGTACTGAGGACGATCGAACCCACGGATGTCCACGGCGAGAGCCCGCGCCCGCTGTCGACCACCTGGGCCGAAGACGTACCCCTCGTGCGCCGACACGTTTCCGTACTCGGAGACGCCGAGGAGGTACATGCACTGGTCGAACAGCTCGAACTCCTCCACCGGCTCCGCGAGGTCCTCGATCTCCTCGTCCAGGGAGGCGAGTTCGTCCTCCAGGTCCGCCACGCTCGCCGCGGTCGACGGCGTCGGTGGGTTAGGCGGATCCTCCATGGCCGAGGCGACGAGCACGCCTGCCGACACCGCGGCGGCGGCGATCGAGAGCAGCAGCACGATGCGCCACCCGGGTCGACGTCTGTCCGTACGCATGGACTGCTGCCACCCACGCGACCGGCGGACGGCCCCGCTGCCGTCAGTCAACAGACTCTCCTGGTTCGTCGTCGCACTCGCGCGGGCTGAACGGTCGGTCGAGGCCGGCGAACGCGAGAAGCATGTAGTCGGGGTCGTCCCACTCGCTGATGTCGACAGCGAGTGCCGGCCAGACCAGGGCGGGAGACCACGCGAACGGCGTGGCGGCCGGCCCACTGAGCAGCGGGAGTGCTGAAACCGAGCGGATTCTTCTGTTGGACGTCTCGCCGTGGTGCCCGCAAGATGGGGACCATGGACTTCACTCAACTCGGTCGTACCGGCCTCAAGGTCAGTCGGCTCTGCCTCGGCACCATGAACTTCGGGGCCCACACGCCCGAAGCCGACGCGCACGCGATCATGGACGCGGGCCACGACAAGGGCATCAACTTCTACGACACGGCCAACGGCTACGGCGGCGAGGGCCACCGGGGGCGTACGGAGGAGATCATCGGCCGCTGGTTCGCCCAGGGCGGCGGCCGCCGGGAGAAGACCGTCCTGGCCACCAAGGTCTACGGCGACATGGCCAACAACTGGCCGAACGCCGGCCGCCTCTCCGCCCTGAGCATCCGCCGCAACCTCGACGCGAGCCTCAAGCGACTGCAGACCGACTACGTGGACCTGTACCAGTTCCACCACGTCGACCGGAACACCCCGTGGGACGAGATCTGGCAGGCGATCGAGGTCGCCATCCAGCAGGGCAAGATCCTGTACGCCGGATCCTCCAACTTCGCCGGCTGGCACATCGCGCAGGCGCAGGAGGCGGCCGCGCGGCGCAACTACATCGGCCTGGTCAGCGAGCAGTCGATCTACAACCTGCTGGTGCGCGACGTCGAGCGCGAGGTGCTGCCGGCGGCGCAGGAGTACGGCCTCGGCGTGATCCCGTGGTCGCCGCTGCAGGGCGGTCTGCTCGGTGGCGTCATCCGCAAGGAGAACGAGGGCGTACGCCGGCTCGAGGGTCGTGCCAAGGAGACCCTGGAGCGGCTGCGTCCGCAGATCGAGCAGTACGAGGCGTTCGCGGATGAGTTCGGCCACGAGCCGGGCGAACTCGCGCTGGCCTGGCTGCTGCACCAGCCGGCCGTGACCGGCCCGATCGTGGGTCCGCGGACGATGGAGCAGCTGGAGTC
>JBOHED010000307.1:0-1925 GCA_050700915.1 Actinopolymorphaceae bacterium
GGTGCTCGGTCTGGCCGCGGCGCTCTATGTGCACCACAGCGCGAGCGGGTTCGCGGCTGCGGTGCCGCTGAACGTCCGGTTCCTTCCGGGTGCCGTACGCCGATGGCTCGTACGTACCGGTGCCGTCCTCGGCGCGACGGCGCTCGTCGCCGCGGTGGCGGTCCCGCTCGGCGGCCGGGTGGGCGATGTCTCGACGGTGGTGGTTCCCGCGCTGGGCGTCCTGCTGGCCATCGTCGTGGCGGGGCTACTTGCGTACGCCGTCCGCGACCGATGAGGGGACCCCTGCGCCAGTTGGGCGTTGCGTGAAGGTGCCCCTGCGCCAGTTGGACGTTGCGTGAGGGTGCCCCTGCGCCAATAGGTTCGTGTGAAGGGCGCCCTCATCCAGTACGCCTTCGCACGAGGGTGCCCCTGCGCCAGTTGGGCGTTGCGTGAGGGTGCCCCTGCGCCAATAGGTTCGCGTGAAGGGCGCCCTCATCCAGTACGCCGTCGCAAGTGGCGCGGAATCAGGTCGCCCCACGCGGCCGACGTCTCGTAGCCTGGCGCTCATGCGGATCGGAGTAGTCGGCGCCACCGGCCAGGTCGGCGCGGTCATGCGGACGTTGCTCGAGGACCGGGCGTTTCCAGCCGAAGAGGTCAGGTTCTTCGCATCGGCCAGGTCAGTCGGTCGGACCCTCCCATGGGGCGAGGCGGACATACCGGTCGAAGACGCGGAAACGGCAGACTTCGCCGGGCTCGACCTTGCCCTGTTCTCCGCGGGGGCGGGCACATCCCGCCTCGTTGCCCCCAAGATCGCAGCGGCCGGCGCCGTCGTCATCGACAACTCCTCCGCCTGGCGGATGGATCCCGGCGTACCTCTCGTCGTGTCCGAGGTCAACCCGCACGCGCTCGACATCATCCCGAAGGGAATCGTCGCGAACCCCAACTGCACCACGATGGCGGCGATGCCGGTCCTCGCGCCGCTGCACCGGGAGGCGGGCCTGCGGCGGCTCGTGATCAGCACCTACCAGGCCGTCTCGGGTTCCGGCGGTGCCGGTGTCCGCGAGCTGGACGAACAGATCGCCAAGGCCGGTGACGCCGCGTCGGCGCTGACTCTCGACGGCGGCGCCGTGGAGTTTCCCGAGCCGAGCGTCTATCCCACGACGGTGGCGTTCAACGTGCATCCGATGGCGGGCGCGCTGGTCGACGACGGCACCGGCGAGACCGGCGAGGAGCAGAAGCTCCGGAACGAAAGCCGCAAGATCCTCGAGATTCCCGACCTCGCCGTGTCGGGCACCTGCGTACGCGTCCCCGTCTTCACCGGGCACTCGTTGTCGATCAACGCGGAGTTCGACCGTGACCTGTCGCCGGAGCGTGCCGTCGCACTGCTCGCCGACGCGCCAGGGGTCGTGGTGACCGACCTGCCGACGCCGCTGCTGGCCGCCGGCAAGGACCCGTCCTACGTCGGTCGGGTACGCCGGGACCCCGGTGTCGCCCACGGTCTGGCGCTGTTCGTGTCGGGCGACAACCTGCGCAAGGGCGCGGCGCTCAACGCCGTCCAGATCGCCGAACTGCTCGCGAACCGCAGCGGCTCCTGACCAGCAGCCCGAACCGGCAGGTCGCCAGCCCCCGCACGTGAGCGGCGCCTGACCTCCGGCGCTGGCCCGTCACAATGGCGAGCATGGACGACACCGACTCCACACCGGCCGGCGCGATACCCGCCGACGCCGCACCGCCAGCAGCCGGCCCGGCCGCTGCCCGACCGGCACGGCCGGAGGCCGACGGCGACGATCCGTACCTCTGGCTCGAGGACGTCACCGGAGAACCGGCCCTCTCGTGGGTCCGTGAACGCAACGACGAATCCCTGTCCGTCCTCGCCCGCGGTGAGCGGTTCGAGCGGATGCGAACCCAGGCTCGGGAAGTGCTCGACTCCGACGAGCGGATCCCGT
>JBOHED010000308.1:0-3915 GCA_050700915.1 Actinopolymorphaceae bacterium
ACGGCGTGCTCTCGAATGCACCGTCCTTCGACACGGTGTGCCTGCTCAGCCACGACGTGACGACGCCGACGCACTCGGCGGCGCTCGAGTGCGACGGCTGGCGAGGGCACGCGGAGCAGCGGCCCGACCGGCACCCCGTGCTCGGAATCCCGGACGGGCCCTACCTCGAGTTGGCGACCGCCGAGGCGCGCCTGGCGTACGCACGTCATGTCGAACGCCTGCGGGAGACCGGTTACGCCGTACGCCCGATCCCCGCGCTCACCGACATCGCCGACGTCATCCAGCGGAACAATTTGATCAACCTGGTCGAGCTCGCGCGGACCCACGAGTCATGGTTCGCGACGTACGAAGACCGCTACCGCGAGCAGTCGGCCACCGCGATCCGAGAGGGCCAGCGGATTGCGCCCGAGGCGTACGAACGCGCCCTGACCGAACGCAAGGAGTACGCCGCTGCGCTGGTCGCGCAGATGGACGCCGAGGGTGTCGACGCGTGGGTCGCCCCCGCCGCGACAGGTCCCGCGCCCGCAGGACTGGACACCACCGGCAGCCCGCTCATGAACCTGCCGTGGACGCAGGCGCGGCTGCCGGTCGTCGGCGTACCGGCTGGGGTGGCGGCCAACGGCCTCCCGCTCGGCGTGCAGTTCGCCGGCCGGCCGGGCGCCGACGAGGAACTGCTGCGCTGGGCCGCCGATCTGGGCCACACCCTCGCGACCTGAGCGGGCTGCGCGGGCTTGGCCACCTCAGCGGCCTTGCCGGCCTTGGCGGGCTGCCCGGGCTTGGCGGCTTTGCCGGCTTGGCGGGATCCTCCAACCCCGTCGGGGTGGGACTGGCCAGGTCGTGGGTACCGTCTCGGGAAGAGATCAGTGACAGTGGAGTCCTCACCGCCGTCGTATTCAAGGAGCGCGCAGTGACGGGATCGCGGGTCGTGGCACTCGGGCACTACCAGCCGTCGAAAGTTCTCACCAACGACGATCTGACGGAGCTGGTCGACACCAGCGACGAGTGGATCCGCACGAGGGTCGGCATCAGGACCCGGCACGTCGCCGAGACCGAGACCGTGGACGAGATGGCGGCGTACGCGGCGGAGAAGGCCCTGTCGGCCGGCGGACTGGGTGCCGCCGACATCGACCTCGTCGTCGTCGCGACCTGCACCGCGCGGGACCGGTCACCCAACATGGCGGCGCGGGTGGCGGCCCGGCTGGGTGTGCGTGCCCCGGCTGCGTACGACATCAACACCGCATGTTCGGGATTCTGCTACGGCCTGGCGACCGCCGACCACGCGATCCAGGCCGGCGCCGCGCGGAACGCCCTCGTCATCGGGTCGGAGAAGCTGACCGAGTTCACCGACTGGACCGACCGTACGACGTGCGTCCTGGTGGGGGACGGTGCCGGCGCCGCCGTGGTCCGTGCGGCCGAGCCGGGCATGGGGCAACCCGGGATCGGGCCGGTCGTGTGGGGGTGCGTACCGGAGCTGGCCAACGCCGTACGCATCGAGGGCACGCCAGGGACCTTCTCGCAGGAAGGGCTTGCGGTGTTCCGCTGGGCGACGACCGCCGTCGCCGGACTCGCGCGGCAGGCCTGCGAGCGGGTCGGGATCGCGCCGGAGGAGCTCGCCGCGTTCGTACCGCACCAGGCCAACCTGCGCATCATCGAGCCCATCGCGCGGCAGCTCGGCGTGACCGACGCGGTGGTCGCGCGGGACGTCGTGGAGTCCGGCAACACCTCGGCGGCCAGCGTGCCGCTCGCCCTGTCGAAGCTTGTCGAGCGCGGCGAGATCCCGTCGGGCGCGCCGGTGCTGTTGTTCGGTTTCGGTGGTGGGGTCTCCTATGCCGGCCAGGTGATCCGCTGTCCGTAGCCCTTGTCCGGCGTGCGGCTGGCGCGAGTGTGCACAAACTGCAAGGTCTCGCGGCCAGAGAACCTACAACGTGCGCACACGCGAGCCGGGAGGTGACGCGGTCCGGCGAGCTCACCGCCCACCTGCGGGACGGTGTTCGCGTACGGAGGACACCGCGGCGGCGAGCAGGCTGACCGCCGAGTCGACCGCACCGTCGGGCAGGTTGCCATAGCCGAGTACCAACGCGGGCGCGGACGGATCCGGCCGCAGCCGGTAGCTGTCGAGGTCGGCGACCCGGACGCCGCTGGCCGCCGCGCGGGTCACCACCTCGGCCGCCGACGTCCCCGGCTCCAGCTGGACGACGAGATGCAGCCCGGCCGCGACACCGGACAGCCGGCATCCGCCCAGGCGCGTTTCGAGGGCGGCGACGAGGGCGTCGCGGCGTCGGCGGTACCGCTGTCGGGCGGCGCGAAGGTGTCGGTCGTACCCTCCAGACTGGACGAACTCCCCGAACGTCAGCTGGTCGAGTGCCGGCGGTGTCGGCGTACCTGCCTCACTGGCGCGAAGGTCGGCGGTCCACCTCGCTGGCGTGACCATCCAGCCGAGGCCGAGGGCCGGCGACATGGTCTTCGACAGCGATCCGAACAGTGCGACGTGCCCGGCGTCCGCTCCCTGCAGGGTTCCGACCGGCCTGCGGTCGTAGCGGAACTCCGCGTCGTAGTCGTCCTCCAGGATCAGCCCGTCGACGTCACGCGCCCAGTCGAGCAGCTCGGCGCGGCGTCCCGGCGTGAGGACGACACCGGTCGGGAACTGGTGGGCGGGCGTCACCAGGACCGCCCGGACGTCCCGGTGCTTCGCGAGGTCGTCAGCGCGGAGGCCGTCGGCGTCGACGGGGATGCCGACGGTCCTGAGGCCGACCCGTTCGATGGTCTGCCGGAGCCGGGTCCAGCCCGGGTCCTCGACCGCGATCCGGTCGACTCCGGCCATACGCAGGCACGCCGCCAGCCGGGCCACTCCGTCGGAGACGCTCGAGCAGCAGGTGACGTCGGCGGCGTCGGTGACGGCGCCCCGGACCCTGCGGAGGTAGTCGGCCATCACCTGCCGCAGCTGCGGTACGCCACCTGGGGCGGGATAGCCGAGGTCGTCGTACGGCATCGTCGCCAGCTGCGCACGCACCGCCTCGACCCAACGCCGACGCGGGAACTGTCGCAGGTCCGGGAGGCCCGGTGCGAGGTCGAACCGGGTTTGGACGCCCCGACCCGGTTGCGGGCGGCCGCGGGCCGGTCGGCTCGCGCTCGACTTCTCGGGCGACTCCTCTGCCGACCCTTCGGCCGGACCGCTCGGCCGGGTGGCTCGGACGGTGGTGGCCGAACCTGTGCGGGCGGTGAGGTAGCCCTCGGCGACGAGTTGTTCGTACGCCTGGGTCACGACCCAGCGCGAGCAGCCGAGGTCAGTCGCGAGCGCGCGGCTCGGCGGAAGGGCGCTCTTCGGCGGCAGCCTGCCGTCCCGGATCGCCTGGCGGAGCGAGCGGGTGAGGCGTTCGTGAAGCGGGCCTGGGCCGGTCGACTCGACGTCGACGAGCGTGTCCCAGGCGAGTTTGGCTCGTGTCGTAGCCATGTCGGTGGATCGTACGCCCAGACCAATTCGCGCCGGATGCCCCGCCAGGTCCGTGGACCTGTCAGAGGTATCTCGCCTTCTATGACGAGATACCTCTGACAACTCTCGAGTCGGTCGCGCCGACGGCGAGGTGGGCGGCATGGCGGGCGCTCGCCAGCGTGACCTCGCTCAGCAGGCCTGGCGCCGCCACCTGGTCGCCGACGAGGTGGACGCCGTCGCCGCGGTCGATGGCCGGCCGGTCGCGCCAGGTGGTGCCCGGTAGGTCGAGTGCGCCGGTACGCCCGGCCGCCACGGCGTTCTGTCGCCACGTCGTACGCTCCCGCCACGCCGGCAGGGCGAGGTCGACGAGCGACTCCAGCCGGCTGAGGCCGGACGACTTGGACTCGCCGTCCCGTAACGGCAGCTGCGCCTGCACCTAAGAATGACCAGCTGGGGCGAGGGTCGGATCCGGTCCGGTGTAGCGC
>JBOHED010000309.1:0-4943 GCA_050700915.1 Actinopolymorphaceae bacterium
CGATCCTCGCGGCCGCTCGGGTGATGTTCGCCGAACAGGGCTACGACGGTACGTCCATCCGCCGGATCGCCGCCGACGCGGACGTCGACCCGGCGCTGGTGCACCACTATTTCGGTACGAAGGACGCGCTCTTCAAGGCCGTGGTCGCGGCCCCGCTGGACCCGGGCACCATCATGCCGAGCATCCTGCAGAAAGACCCCGAAGCCATCCCCGAGCGACTGCTGCGTACGTTCCTCGGCGCGTGGGAGAGTCCGGCGAGCGGGCCGGGATTCCGCGCCCTGGTCCGCAGCGCCGTCACGAACCGGGTGTCGAACCGGCTCGTCCGGGAGTTCTTCACCCAGCAGGTGCAGCGTCGCCTGCGTACCCTCGACACCGGGATCGCCCCGGAGGAGATCCCGTGGCGTTCGTCGTTGGTCGCGAGCCAGCTGTTCGGGCTCGCCCTGACCCGCTACATCCTCGAGCTTCCGCCGCTGGCTCACGCGTCGCAGGAGGAGGTCATCGCCGCCGTCGGCCCGACCATCGCCCGCTACCTCTTCGCCGACCTGAGTCCCTGACTCCCTCACGACCTGACGACCTGACGACCTGGCGACCTGGCGACCTGACACGACGACGTGCGGGCCTGCGGGTTGCCGGAGCGGGACGCCTCGGCCGCATAGAGTGGACGCATGCTCGTCGTCCACGCAGAGTTGCGCTCCCGCCCTGACCGACGCGCGGAGACGGTGGCGGCGTTGATCGCCATGCAACACGCCACTCGCGACACCGATATCGGCTGCCTGCACTATGCGTTCGTGGTCGACCTGGAGGATGACTGCCTCTTCACCTGTGTCGAGGAGTGGCGGGACGCGGCGGCGCTGGAAGCCCACCTGGCAAGCCCGCACATGACCGCACTCGACGAGGTGCTGGCCAGCACGGCAGCCGGCCCGGCGACGATCCGGGTGTTCGACGCGACTCCCACCGAGATCCCCTGAGTTCGTTCACAGCAAAAGGGTCAGGGTCGCAGCAGGAGAGTACGCGACGTTCCTGCCGGAATCCGCACGCTGACCCGACCGCCTCCGACCGGCATCTCCGTCGCCGGCAGGTCATCCGTCGCCGATTCGAGAAGCGTGCTGAGCTGCGCGGCCGAGGCCTCGAACCCCTCCAGCGTGACCACGGCTTCCACCGGTTCCAGAGCAAGTGACCGCAGCCGCACCGCGATACCGTCCGAACCGTCACGCGGCCGCCCGACACTGCTCACCACCACGTCCGCGGCATTCACCGCCAACAGGCTTCCCGAGGACACCAGCGGCGCAACTCCCTGACCGGCGGCACGAATGGCGACCAACGGATCGGTGAGGCCAGCAGCGGTCGCCGCGCCGAGAGCCTGGACGGACTCGCTGGCCGAGCCTGCGATCGCGTACTGGAAGGTCAGCTCCCCTTGTTGCTGGGAAGGAAAGTTCGTGTCCCAGACATTGTTGACGACCCACGAGTAGATCGTCGACGGTTCCGCCTCGGCCTCGATCGTCGACGGGAACGGTTGGTACGGCAGCGCAATCGTTCCCAGCTGGACCAACGGCGACTCGAGCGTGGCCCAGACGACCGAGTAGTCGTCCTCGCGGAACCCCACCCAGTGCCGGACTCCGTGCATGTGCGCGGGCGTACCGGGCACCTGCGGGACTCCGGCGCCCGCCACGGAACCGGTGAGCTCGTAGAGCGGTTCGCTCGATCCGGCCAACGGGAACGCGAAGAACATGCTCTGCTTCGTCGAGGTCGCCGGCTTGTGCATCCGGTTGGTGATGTCGACCCGCGGAACGCCGGCAGGCAAGGAGATCGTCGTACGGATCCAGTCGACCCCCGGCGCCCTCACCTCGACCTCGAGCGCGTCACCGACGGCGGAGTGCTGCGTACGAAGGACTATCGCGTTCCGTGCCACCTCCCGACCGGTGAGGAGGGTGAGGTCAGTTGCCCGCACCCGCCCCGACAGCTGGTTGACGTGCGCGGCCGAACCATAGGTGTCGACGATGTAGGAGTTGACACCGGTCAACGCGTGCGGGTTGACGAGTTCCCGCCCGGTACGCCGGTCGACGATCGAGGTCACCATCGCCCGGGCCGGGTCGTAGGTGAGTTCGTAGTAGTCGTTGGCCAGCCGGTACGCAGCCTTGGACGCCGGCAGCGCCGCATCGTGGGCATCGGCCGTCTGGTCCGTCAAGACGACGTTGCGCGACTCGGCATCTGCGGGGCCGGCATCGGCCGGGTGGTCGTCAGTCAGGTCGGCATCGGCCGGGTCTTCGTCGGCGACGAGGTCGAAACGTACCCATCCCAGCGACGGCACCTCACGTGCCACGAACTCCAGCTGCCAACCACGCTGTGCGGCTGGTCTTCGTTCGGCGGTGACCCGCACCGGTACCCGCTCGTCCTTGCGCGTGTCGACGACGCCAAGATGCCCTTCCTCCGCAGGGGTTCCGGCCAGCTGGTGCTCTGGAACGAACGCCCGTACGACGTCGGTCCGCGGCTGCCCGGTGGTGTTGTAGACGGCCATCGACCCGAGTACGTCGGTGAAGGTCGGTGATGCCACGCCGGCGCCAAGGCGGTGCATTCCGTGGTGCAGCAGGTCGAGCGCCTCGTCGTATGCCTGATGGGCGTACTCCTGCTTCCGCGCCCACTGCAGTCCACCGGAGTCCGCGCCCTTCTCATGGTCGTGCCAGGGATTGGCGGCACCCCAGGTGTGTTCGTCGAAGAGCCCCACCTTGTCGTAGATGGCGTCGACGACCTGGTGGACCGGCTGTCGCGTTCCCGCCTGCAGGTCGGCGAGCAGGTGGACGGTTTCCGCGGTCCGCAGGATCCCTTGCGTACGTCGGTTGTAGCCGAGCGACCGGGCACCGGCACCCACTCCGTCGGCCCACCAGTCGCCCCAGTCACCCGCGTGTTCGGCAACCTGGTCGCCGATCTCGGCCTCGGCGGCGGCGAGAAACGATCCGTTGGTCGCACAGACCAGGTGCGGATAAGCCCATGCGGCGTTCCACCGTCGGGCGATCTCCGCAGGAGTGTTGCTGGGCCCGGCGTTGTCGGACTGCGTGCCCTGGACACGAAGCTGCAGTAGGTCGTACGCGTAAGGCGCTCTGGTCACCTCGGCATCCGTCGGAACGCCGGAGAGCCCGGAAACGCCGTCTGAGAAGGGAAACGGGCGGGTGAGGAGAGCCTGGAGGTACAACGGGAGCAGGCTGAGCGTGTCGGCGTAGGACGTGGCCAACCCGACCAGGTTGCCTTCAAGACTGGCGGCTCCGTGCGCGCTGTCGGTGAACCAGGTGAGCAACCGCGCGCCGCCCGGCGTACGCCACCAGAAGGGGCGGGTCAGGTCCTGCCCGTCGACAAGGTAGGGGACGGAACGTCCCGCCCAGTCGTGCGCGACGGACAGATACCGGACGCCGGCATCGGCGAGGGCGTCCACCCAGCCGGTCGTCGCGCCGGGAACCCCGCTGTGCATCGCCGATCGGATCGGAATTCCGTGGACCTCGCGCAACTCGACGGCCGTACGCAACAGGCTGACGAGTTCCTCCTGGCTCGCCATCTCGGTGAGCAAGTTGAACGGCATCGCCGTCACCTCGATGACGTCCTCGCGCGCGAGCCGGCAGAACTCCTCGATGATCGCCGGCGGGCGATGTCGCAGCCAGGTGCGGACGGGAAGGTTCGACTCGACCGTCCACCGGAACCGCGTCTCGGGATCGGTGCCGTCCCCCTGGCGCGCCAATTCGATCGCGGCGTCGAGGTGGTCGACCTGGGTGCGCAACACCGCACCCTGGGTGTCGGTCGAGCCGATGGCTAGGTGGGAGTGGTGGACCAGATGGACCGTCAGCTTGCGTCCTGGTCCCACGTCGAGCTCGCGTCGATGCTCGACTCCGGCGATGGTCACCGCGACCATCCAGGTCGCCGGTGCCGTGATCTCGGCGACGAGCAGGTCGAGTACGCCGCCGTGGGGCAACGTCCCGGTCCACGACACCGCGATCCCGCCGTCCGGACCGATCAACTCGACCCGGTCCAGGTCGGCGGGGGGTGGCGTGAACGTCAACCGGACGACCTGCTCGAGGTCGCCCGCCGCGCCCCGTCGGAACAGCGGCAACGCGGCGCCCGCGACCGATGTCGTGCCCACCTGCAGAAACGTGGTGTGACTCGCCGCGGTGAGGGCGCCCGGGACCGCGCGTGCGTCTGGCGCTGGCGCACGCCAGCTACGCGTGAGTAACCGCGTCGTCATGTGACATCCCCATGTATCGTCCGGTCACCCCACCGGCATCGAGGTCCGCGGTGTCGCGGTGTCCTGGCCGGTCGACCGGGTCTCCACCCGTTGGCGAGGTCCCACCAGAACGGGCGACCCCACCGGTCATGCAAGGCTTCGCATGCGCACGTTACTCGCACAGCGCTACTGCGTGAACGCTACCCGTGATCGGAGCCGGTGACGATTCGGCAAAGCCGCCGACCACGGGGATCCGTACGCATCACGCACCTCAGTCGGGCCTCCCGTGCTGGCCGTGCGCGGGAGGCGGGGAAACGGAGGCGGAACAGCATCGAGTGTGGAGAAGTGGTTGACCGAGGCGCCTTCCGGTTGACCACTACTCCGCATGCGATTCACTCGCTGGGGTCTGCGATCGGCGTCATCGCGGTGCCGCGGATTCCTGACCGGTCAGATGACCTGACGACTCAGCAGAGCCCGCACCCTCGCCGCCGCCCTCGCCGCCGACCGCGGCACCACTCTCGGTCCCCGCCTCGCGTCCGGTCCCACTCCCGGGTCCCGACCCAGTCCCACTTCCGGCTCCCGTCCTGGTCCCCTCGGGGGTGGTCTCGGCCCCGTCCGCGGTCACGTCCGCGGGCACCTCCACCACGTTCGGGCGTAGGTGGTCACACATGTCCCTCGTCAGCGTGTGGCCGAGCGCGCGATAGGCCTCGAAGTCGAACTCGCCGTAGAGCTGGTCTCC
>JBOHED010000310.1:0-8659 GCA_050700915.1 Actinopolymorphaceae bacterium
AGCTCGCCGGCGCTGCGGCGGTCGGCATGCGCGCGTTCGCGGCACGGTGGCATGTCGATCACTGGCCAGCCGAGGTACGCCGGCAGGCGAGCATCCGGACGCGGGGCTTTCCGGCCCTCGCCCGTCCGGCCGACCTGCTGACCATGCTGGCGGGGGAGCAGGAATGTGTCCGGAAGGCGGTCCGTCCGAGTGGCGACCAGCCGTTCGAGGTCGACCTGAACGCGGGCGTCCTTCACGTACGACATCACACCGACGAACGTCCGCGGGCCAACGCGCCCGCGCCCGAGCGGGGTGAGGAGCCGGCGCCACCGGTGGACCGCTAGATGACCAATTCCAAGGGGAGTCGCCTGACTCGCGACTCCCCGCACTCCGGCTGGCTGCGTTCTCGTCGATCGGCGCACGAACCCAGTGCGCCTTCCTCCTCGGCCTTGCCCGCCGGGCACGGTGAGCCGCTCGCTTCACCGGCGCCCCCTTGGAATTGGTCATCTAGCCGGTCGCCTCACACAGGAGCGGGGAAAGCGCCGTGCGGAGGTGGTCGACTCC
The DNA here is from genome assembly GCA_050700915.1 of Actinopolymorphaceae bacterium. Lineage (GTDB taxonomy): Bacteria > Actinomycetota > Actinomycetes > Propionibacteriales > Actinopolymorphaceae > Thermasporomyces. The sequence continues at coordinate 544 of JBOHED010000310.1, forward strand.
CGCGAAGTGGACGCCGGTCATCCCGGCCGCGCGTGCACCGTCGACATGCCCGGCCGCGTCGTCGACGAACAGGCAGCGAGTCGGGTCGGCCCCCGCCCGCGCGGCAGCGTGCCGGTAGACGCGAGCGTCGGGCTTGGCGACCCCTATGCGTGAGGTGTTGACGACCGCATCAACGGCGTCGATGATCCCGAGCCGGGACAGGTCGTCCTCCAGGCGGGTCGTGGCGTTGGAGACCAGCACCACCGGCACATGCCGGCGTACCTCGGTCAGCAGGGCCATCACGTCCAGGTCGACCGCGCCGGTGAGCGCCGACCAGGCGTCGACCATGGCCTGCGCCTCGTGCGGCGCCGCCCCGGACGTCGAGACGAGGTCGGCGACGATGGTGGCTCGCCACTCGGCATCGGTCACCCGGCCGGTGACCGCCGGTTCCAGGCGTACGGGGGCGAATGCGGTCGCGGCCAGGGTGCCAGGCGGGAGTCCGTGCGTACGGTCGATCTGGTTCATCGCGTCGCGGTCCCAGTGCCGGACCACGCCGTCGACGTCGCACAGCACCGCATCGAACGCGTTCGGAGGCATGGCGCGGATTCTGCCAGGCCCTGGGATACGGTCGCGCTACTGTCCAGCTCAGAGACTTACCCGAAGGGTGACGGATGTCCGCGCTGCAGCGGGTGGACCTGGGCGAGGTCCCCTACCCGGAGGCGTCCCGGGAGATGGCCCGCTGGGTCGACGAACGTCAACGGGACGTGGCGGGCGACCGGCTCTTCCTGCTGAGCCACCCGCCGGTGATCACGTACGGCCCGCGGACCCCGATCGCCGACCTGCCCCCCGCCGCGGCGGGTGTGCCGACCGTGGAAGTGGACCGGGGTGGGTACGCGACGTACCACGGGCCGGGCCAGCTCGTCGGCTACGTCGTAATGAGCCTTCGGGAGCGCGGGCCGGTCGACGTTGTCCGCTGGCTCGAGAACGGGCTCGTGGTGGCACTCGACCGGCTCGGCTTCGAGACCGTCCGAAGGGACAGCCCACCCGGTTCGCCAAGCCTGGTGGGAGTCTGGACACCTGAGCAGCACAAGGTGGCGTCGATTGGCATGCGGATCAGGCGCGGTGTCACGAGCCACGGGTTCGCGTTGAACGTCGATCCGGACATGCGGGTGTTCGACCAGTTCACGGTGTGCGGCCTGCAGCACGTGACGATGACGTCGCTGCGCCGGATGGCCGACGCGGGGGCGGTTCCGTTGCCGTCCGAGTCGGTGATTCGCGACGCCGTGGCCGATGCGCTGGGTGCCGTACCGGCGACGACTGCCGGCCCAGTGGTTGCGGACTCAGTGGTTGCGGACCCAGTGGTTGCGGACCCAGTGGTTGCTGCGGATCCACTGGTTGCGGGCTCAGTGGAAGTCGCGGGACATGGTACGGATGGTGAGGGGTAGCGGAGCGAAGTTCTCCGCGACGATGTTGGTGACGCCCTGAGCGCGTTCGAGTCGGCCCCGGATGAGCAGTGCCGGTGAGTCGCGGGCGATCCGGCGATGCCGGTTCCACACCTGCATTGGGCAGATGATGTTGACCATCCCGGTCTCGTCCTCGAGGTTGAGGAACGTCACGCCGCCGGCCGTCGCCGGTCGCTGCCGGTGGATGACGACGCCACCGACCACGATCCGGCGGCCGTTGTCGTACGTACTCAGCCGGTCGGCGGGGACGACTCCCAGCTCGTCCAGCTTGTCGCGGACGTGCCGGGTCGGGTAGTCGTCCGGTGAGATGCCGGTCGCCCAGAGGTCGGCCATCACGCGTTCGGCGGGGTTCATGTCCGGCAGGAGAGGTACCTGTTCCGGGATCGCCGGGGCGTCGGCGGCCAGGTGGTCGGGGCGTTCCAGTGCGGCACTGCCCGCCATCCACAACGCCTGCCGACGGCTGAGCCGGAGACATTCGAACGCCCCGGCGGTCGACAACGCCTCCATCTGGGCGGCGGTGAGCCCGACCCGGCGGGACAGGTCGGCCTGGTCGGCGTAGGGGCCGTGGGTGTCGCGTTCGGTGACGATGCGGGTGGCGAGGTCCTCGCCGATCGACTTCACTCCCGCGAGACCCAGGCGTACGGCGAACCTCCCGTCGCGGCGGTGTCGTTCGTCGTCGGCCGGCGCGTCGGGGTCGAAGGGGCCGGTGGGTGGTTGGTGGTCGGACAGACACGCCCGATCTCCCGTGGCGATGCCGCAGTTCGGGTGCTCCGTTTGGATGAGGGGACCCTTCACGCAAGGTCCCTTCGCAAGAGGGTGCCCTTCATCCAATAGGTTCGCTGCAGGGTGCCCCTCATCCAAGGGCTCCAGCACGGGGTGGACGCCGGACGCGTGCAGGTCAGGATGGCGGACCTCCACACCGTGCCGGCGGGAGTCGGTGACGAGGCTCTGCGGCGAATAGAAACCCATCGGCTGCGCCCGCAACAACGCCGCAAGGAAGATCGCCGGATAATGCAGCTTGAACCATGCACTCGCGTAGACGAGCAACGCGAAACTGATCGAATGGCTTTCGGCGAATCCGAAGTTGGCGAACGCCTCGATCTTTTCGTACAGCATGTCGGCCGTCTCGCCGGTGATACCCCGCACGGCCATCCCGTTGTAGAGCTTCTCCTTGAGCGAGGAGATCTTCTCCAGCCCGCGTTTGGACCCCATCGCCCGGCGCAACAGGTCGGCATCGTCCCCACTGCAGCCGCCCACCTCCATGGCGATCTGCATGAGCTGTTCCTGGAACAGCGGCACGCCGAGGGTGCGTTCGAGTGCCGGCGCCAGGCTCGGATGGGGAGGGGTGGGTGGTTCCAGACCGAGCTTGCGCCGGATGTACGGATGGACGGCGCCGCCCTGGATCGGTCCGGGGCGGATCAGCGCGATCTCGATGACGAGGTCGTAGAACCGTCGCGGTCGAAGTCGAGGCAGGGTGGCCATCTGCGCCCGGCTCTCCACCTGGAACACTCCCACCGAGTCGGCGCGGCACAGCATGTCGTAGACGCTCGGTTCCTCCTTGGGAATCGACGCGAGCTCCCATTCCTCACCCAGATACTCGCGGATGTCGTCCATCGTGTACTTCAGGGCGGCGAGCATGCCGAGGCCGAGCAGGTCGAACTTGACCAGGCCCATCCAGGCGCAGTCGTCCTTGTCCCATTGGAGAACCGTGCGGTCCTTCATCCGTCCGTGCTCGATCGGGCACACCTCGCCGACCGGGCGTTCGGTGAGCACCATGCCGCCGGAGTGGATGCCGAGGTGCCGGGGAAACCGCAACAGGGGCTCGGCAAGCTGGATCACCGCCGGCGGGACGTCGGTCTCGACCGTCGCCACGCCACCCCAGGCGTCGACCTGTTTGGACCAGGCGTCCTGCTGTCCGGTGCTGTGGCCCAACGCCTTGGCCATGTCGCGGACGGCCATCTTCGGTCGATACGTGATGACGTTGGCGACCTGGGCGGCGTTGCGTCTGCCGTACTTCTCGTAGACGTACTGGATGACCTCCTCCCGCCGGTCGGAGTCGAAGTCGACGTCGATGTCGGGCTCCTCCTCGCGGGTGGCGGAGAGGAAGCGCTCGAACGGAAGGTTGTAGAAGATCGCGTCGACCGCGGTGATGCCGAGCACGTAACACACCGCGGAGTTGGCGGCGGATCCCCTGCCCTGGCAGAGAATTCCCTTCCTGTGGGCGAAGGTCACGATGTCATGGACGATGAGAAAGTAGCCGGGGAAGTCCTTCTCGGCGATGACCTGAAGCTCCTTTTCCAACCGGGCGAAGGCGTCGTCGCGGCCTTTACCGACGTACGAACCGTACTTCTCCTCGGCACCCTCGAAGACGAGCTTGCGTAGGTGGCTCATCGGGGTGTGGCCGTCAGGCACCTGCTGCTTGGGGAGCTTCGGCTTTGCCCTACGGAGCGGGAAAGCCAGCTGGTCGGCGTAGTCGACCGTGCGGGCCACCGCGCCGGGATAGCGGGCGAACCGTGCGGCCATCTCCGCACCCGAACGCAGGAAGGCGGTGCCGGCGGCCGGTAGCCAGCCGTCGATCTCGTCGAGGCTGCGGCGAGCGCGTACGGCGGCGAGGGCGGTCGCGAGCGGACGCCGGTCGGGAGTGGCGAAATGGACGTTGTTGGTGGCGATGAAGGGAAGCCGGCGGGCCTTCGCCAGCTGCGTCAAGGCGTCGTTGCGGTCGGTGTCGAGCGGGTAGCCGTGATCGATGAGTTCGACCGCGATGTTGTCACGGCCGAACAACGCGACGAGGCGGTCCAGCTCGCGGTCGGCGGCGGTCAGGCCATGGGTCCCTCCTCGTCCGGCGGCACTGCTGAAGCCGTTGGTGCTGCTGCTGGTGCTGGTGTCGCCGAGTTCGAGGGCGCGCGGCACGATGCCCTTGCGGCAGCCGGTGAGGATCAGCCAGTGGCCGTCCGCGCGGGCGGCGAGGTCTTCGAGGTCGTAGACCGGCCGGCCCTTCTCACCACCCTGCAGTTGCGCCTCGGTGATCGCACCGGCCAGCCGGTGATAACCCTCCTCACCGCGCGCCAGCACCAGCAGGTGGCTGCCCTCCGGGTCGGCAATGCCGTTCTGCGGTTGGGAAAGCTCGAGGGAGAGTTCGGCGCCGAAGACGGTGGCGAGGTCGTAGCCGGTGAGCTCGGCGGCCTCGGCCATGCGTACGACGCCATAGAGGCCGTCGTGGTCGGTGAGGGCGAGCGACTGAAGGCCGAGCTCGACCGCGGTCTCGACGAGTTCCTCGGGATGGCTGGCGCCGTCGAGGAAGCTGAAATTGGAATGGCAGTGGAGTTCGGCGTACGGGACGACCGGGCCTTCCGGGCGTTGCGGACGGTCCTCGGGCGGTGGGTCGTACGGCGGACGTACGGACGTCCACGCCGGGCTGTCGCCGCCGTCGGCGTCAGGTGGAGGACCTCCGGGGCGCCGGCGGCCGGAGAGCTTGCGTTCGAGTTCCGACCAGGGAACCGACGGGTTGTCCCAGCCCATCAGTGCCGTCCTCGTCGGATAACCAGCCACCGGCCGCCGGGCAAATGACCACGCTGCCCATGCCGTCGGAACCCGGAGCAGGTGTCGATGCCTGTCCCAGCTACCACAGGCATGGGCAGCGTGGTCATTTGCGGCATCCGCCGCGGCCGAGGTCGGGCGACGTCAGTCATAGCAGGCCTCGATCCACCACCGGCAGCTTCCGGCGTCGCTCCCGTTCGATGTATCTGGGCCGCTGGCGGAACCGGCTTCGTACCGGAGGACGAACGCCCGCCCATCGGCGCACGCGACCTGGAACCTGGCGCAGCGACTCGCCGCCGTCGGATCCCACCAGCGTTCGTCGACCGGCCACGGTCCGGCCCAGCCGGCGATGACCGACTTGTCAGAGGCATCGCGTTCCAGAAGGCGACATTCCTCTGACAGGGCGCCGCGTTCGCTGATCTCGACCAGGTGGCCGGTCGCGCCGAGGATCCGGACGGGTTCGGGTGCGGCCAGGACCGTGGTCGGGACAGGAGGCGGGAGATGCCCCGGCCACGGTTGCCCGGTCGGGCGGGCGGGTGCGATGTCATCGCCCCACGGCACCAACGTCATGCGTTCGGCCGATGCCCGCCCTCCTGACAGAACGACGGTCACCACCGCTTCGTGCCCCAGTTGGCTCTGCACTCGGGTAAAGGCGCGGTGGATACGTTCGTCGGGTGCCTGGTCGCCCCACAGGCCGTCCTGGTACGCACCGGTTGGGGCCACCTCGTCGGGAATCAGCCGGACACGTACGACGCCGGAGGTCAGCTCGCCGGCGAGCCCACCGGCCGAGCCGCTGCCCTGCCCGTCGCTGCCCTGCCCGTCGCTGGCCTGCCCACCGCTGCCGTGGCCGGTGGATGCGCGGGTACTGGTTCCCTGCAGCTGCCAGCGCACCCGGTCGACGACATCGGTCGCGCTGAACCACCGTGGATGTCGCCACTGCCGGCTCCGGGGCTCGTCGCGTTCGGTGTCGATCTCGACTCGGAGGCAGGTGCAGACCAGCTCGCGTTCGGCGAGGCCGGCGACCAGGCGTTCGGCCGTGCCGCGGATCGCGAACGCCACCTGGTCGACCCGCTCGACCGGCGGTTCGAACGCCGCGTCGGTCGCCAGCTCCGGCGGCGGTCGGCGCGCCGCCAACGCCCGGTCGTCACGGCCGGACGCGAGCCGGTGCGCGACGAGACCGTCGTTGCCGAACCGGGCCAGCACCTGTCGGGCGGGCAGCGCGGCGAACGCACCCAACGTACGAATACCCAACCGTCGCAGCAGGTCGACGAGCTCGGGCCGGTCGAGCGTGTCGACCAGGAGTGGGGCGAGGTGGCGGGCGGACTCGCCGGGCGGGAACGCCAGCTCCCGTACGCCGGACCGCTCGGCCAGCCGCGCCGCCTGCTCCGCCGCGAACGGACCGTCGGCGATCCCGATCACGCTGCTGTGGCCGGCGTCCTCGAGGTGCGTACGCAGGATCTGCCCGAACGCATCGCCGTAGTAACGGCTCGGCCCTTTGGCCGCGAGCGCGCAGCGTCCCGGCCGGACGACCTCGACGCCAGGAGCGAGGGCCTCGATCGCGGCGACGACGGGCTCGAACTCCCGGGCGTCGACAGCCGGGTCGTACGCAGACGTCACGAGGTCGGGGCACCGCGCCTCCGCCTCACGGACCCGCAGCCCGCGCCGCACGCCGTGGGCGCGAGCGGTCGGCGAGCAGGCGAAGACCCGGCCCTTGTCGAGGACCGCGAGGGGAGTGTCCGGTGGCTGCCCGGCATCGCGTCCGGCGGCGGTGACCGGCCAGTCGGGGAACCAGACGACGATCGTGCGTACGGCGGTCATCCCGCGCGCTCCCACTGCGCCGCGAGTTCGAAAAGGTGGCCCGGTTCGGTTTCCGCCGCCGGCCAAGTTTCCGGCACCGGCACGGCCGCGGTCGCGGGCACGGCGGCGGGCGGCGTCATGGCGTCGTTGAGGGGGAGGCCGGTCACCGGCATGTGGTCGGCGCCGCGGACCTCGCCGGCGCGGTCGGGAAGCCACAACCGGGTCGTCCGAGCCCGCCCGCCGGTGCCGCGTCCGGTCGCCTCGACGGTGACCTCGCGGGACGTCAGGTGTCCGTGACCGGCGCCGAGGCCGTGCCAGGTGCTCGACGTGATCGCCAGCCGGAGCTCGCACCCGGGCCAGTCGGGGTGCTGGGCGAGGAGGACGGCGCCGCGCTCGCGGAGCCGGGCGGCGAGCCGCTGCGCCTCGGCGTCGTAGGGGCGGGCGGGTGGACGGACGACCACGAGGTCAAGGACGTCGACCAGGGTGGCGACGACGTTGAGCCACTGCCGTCCTGGTGCCGGCACGAGGACCAGTCGGCCGAGGTCGATGCCCAACCCGGCCGCGGCCTCCGCGCCGAAGCCGGGCATCCCGACCATCCCGCACCAGGAACCCGCCCGGGACGCTCCGGCCAGAAGCGCCATGGTGAGCATGGTCGAACGCTGGACGGAGTAGCTGGCGCCCCGGCGAAGTCCTCGTTCGGGCAGCAGGCTGGCGAAGGCCGGCAGAGCGGGGAGGGTGGGTACGGCCCGGCCGGATCCCGTAGCGGTCGCCGGCCGGGCGGCGAGCTCGGCCCGCAACTCCTCGACCACCGCGGCCCGGTTGCGTTCGGCCCGGTTGCCTTCCACCCGACTGTTTCCCGTACGCCCGTTTCCCGTACGCACGTTCCCTGCATGCCTGTTTCCTGCACGGCTGCTCCCCACCTCCGGCATCGCGCTCGGTGTGTCCTGCGCACCCATCGCCAGTTGGTCGTCGCGGTGGGACCGGTCGTCGACCGCAGGCCGTTTCCCAGCGGTGCGTACGACGTCGAGAACACGTCCCAGCGGAGAACCAGCCACGCCCCTATCATCGAACACGTGTTCGACGAAGTCAATCTCTTCGCTGGCGCCGCACTTGTGATGCTGCGTGACAGCCGCTGAGATCTTGTCCACGGACGCAATGCCAGACCCAGCCGACGCCCTCGACCGCTGGATTCAACTTTTCGCTCCCCGTGGCCACCTAGTAGTGTGTCGCGGCTAACGTTTGGGATATAGGTGGCGGAGTCGGGTGCGGGCGTTGGCGGTGGTGAAGTGCCATTGGACTTGACGTTGGTTGGCATTGACTGCGTTCTGCCAGGCGGCGAG
>JBOHED010000311.1:0-17510 GCA_050700915.1 Actinopolymorphaceae bacterium
GCGTTCCTCGACGTCCTGACCAACTGGTACGTACGCCGGTCCCGGGAGCGGTTCTGGTCCGGCGACCGGGAGGCGTTCGACACGCTTTCCACCGTGCTGGAGCTGTTGTGCCGGCTGGCGGCACCGCTGCTGCCGATGGTGTCGGAGGAGGTCTGGCGCGGACTCACGGGGGAGCGGTCGGTCCATCTGACGGACTGGCCGGAGGCCGACGACCTCCCCGCCGACCCGGGACTGGTCGCCTCGATGGATGCCGTACGCCACGTCTGTTCGGCGGCTCTCGCCCTGCGCAAGACGAAGGGCCTTCGCGTCCGGCTGCCGCTCGCCTCGCTGACCGTGGCGGCGCCCGATGCCGCCGCGCTGGAGCCGTTCGCCGACCTGGTCCGCTCGGAGGTCAACGTCAAGGCCGTCGTCCTCGAACCCGACGTCGCGGCGCACTGCGACCGCGTCCTGTCGGTGGTGCCGCGGGCCCTGGGGCCGCGGCTCGGCAAGGACGTCCAGCGGGTGATCCGCGCCGTCAAGTCCGGCGACTGGTCGATGTCGGACGCCGGGGTCGTCGCGGGCGGCGTGCCTCTGCGAGAGGGGGAGTACGAACACCGGTTGGTGCCGGCCGATCCCGACTCGTCCGCGGCGTTGCCAGGCGACGCCGGTGTGGTCGTGCTCGACACCGAAGTCACGCCCGACCTCGCCGCCGAAGGGGTGGCACGGGACGTGATCAGGGTCGTTCAGCAGGCCCGCCGGGCCGCGGGGCTGGACGTCTCTGACCGGATCCGTCTTGTGATGGACTCACCCGACCCGGGGGTACGCACATCGGTCGAGGCGCACCGCGACCTGGTGGCGGGCGAGACGCTCACGACCGAGCTGGAGTTCGGCGACGTTCCCGGCGACGCCGAGACCGCCGAGGTCGGCGACCAGTCCCCGGTCCGCGTCTCCGTCCACCGCGTCCTCCCGCGATCATGATCGTGATCACGGCGGAACCCGAGCCTCAGGCGGGGCGGAGGTAGCAGGTGAGGCGGGCGGTGCAGACCCGGCGGTCCGCCTCGTCGGAGATCACCACCTCGTACGTCGCGATCGTGGAACCGCGATGGACCGGGGTCGCGACGCCGTAGACGACACCGGACCGGACGGCACGGTGATGTGTCGCGTTGAGGTCGACACCGACCGCGACCTTGTCCGGCCAGGCGTACATCGTGGCCGCGACTGACGCGAGCCCTTCGGCCAGGACGCACGAGGCACCGCCGTGGAGCAGCCCGAACGGCTGGGTGTTGCCTTCGACCGGCATCGTCCCGGCGCACCGGTCGGGGCCGGCTTCGACCACCTCGATGCCCAGCCGCTCGTGCAGGGGTGCCAGGGGGATGTCCGTGAGATCGAGCGCTTTGCCCGGATCCGTCATGCCCACTCCTTCGTCGTCGGCCGCCACGCCTAGTCCAGCAGTGTCGGTGCCTGAGACTAGAGTCGCCTGCGTGGTTGTTGACGAAGCCTCCAACACTGATCAGCTCGGCACCGACACGCCCGACGCCGGCCGGGCCGATGCGCGCCTGCTGCTGCTCGACGGCCACTCCCTGGCCTACCGTGCGTGGTTCGCGTTGCCGCCGGAAAACTTCTCCACCGCGACCGGCCAGACCACGAACGCGGTCTACGGCTTCACCTCGATGCTCATCAACATGATCCGCGACGAGAAGCCGACCCACATCGCGGTGGCGTTCGACGTCGGGCGCAAGACGTTCCGGGCCGAGGCCTACGCCGAATACAAGGCCAACCGGCAGAAGACTCCCGACGAGTTCCACAGCCAGCTGTCGCTGATCAAGGACGTCCTCGAGGCGCTCCGGATCCCCCACTTGGAGTCGGAGGGGTACGAAGCCGACGACATCATCGCCACGCTCGGCAGCCAAGGTGTGGAGGTCGGCTTCGACGTTCTCGTCTGCTCGGGCGACCGGGATACCTTCCAGCTGGTGTCGGACCGGCTCACGGTGATCTACCCGACCAGAGGGGTGTCCGAGGTGGCCCGCATCACCCCGGCGGAGGTCGAGCGGCGCTATTCCATCCCGCCCGAGCGCTATCCCGACCTGGCGGCTCTGGTCGGCGAGACCAGCGACAACCTGCCCGGCATCCCGGGAGTCGGGCCCAAGACCGCGGCGAAGTGGCTGAACCAGTACGGCTCCCTCGACGACCTCGTGGCACGCGTGGAGGAGGTCAAGGGCAAGGCCGGCGAGTCCCTGCGTACCCACCTCGGCCAGGTCCTGCAGAACCGGCAGCTCAACGAGCTCGTTCGCGACCTGACCCTGCCGCTCCAGCCGGCCGACCTGGTGATGCAGCCGTGGGACAGGGACGCCGTGCACCAGGTGTTCGACGCGTTGGAGTTCCGGGTGCTGCGCGACCGCCTTTTCGCGACCCTGCAGGCGCCCGAGCCCGAGGCGGAGGAGGGGTTCGACGTCGCCGGCAAGAAGCTCGAGCCCGGCCAGTTGAGCGGCTGGCTCGAGGAGCACGCGACGGGCGACGTCCGCACCGGCCTGCACGTGCAGGGCAGCTGGGGACGCGGCACCGGTGACGTCGCGGGCGTGGCGCTGGCGTCGTCCGACGGCTCGGCAGCCTGGATCGATCCGAGCGAGCTGACCCCCGATGACGACAAGACCCTCGCCGAGTGGCTGGCCGACCCCCGCCACGAGAAGGCCCTGCACGATGCCAAGGGCCCGATGCTCGCGTTGGCCGCGCGCGGCTGGGCGCTGCGTGGCGTCACCAGCGACACCGCGCTCTCGGCCTATCTCGTACGCCCCGACCAGCGGTCCTACGATCTGGCCGACCTGACCTTGCGCTATCTGCGTCGCGAGCTGCGGTCGGAGGAGCCCGACAGCGGTCAGCTCAGCCTCGAGGGCGTCGACGAGGGCGTCGGTGTCGCGGACACGGCGATGGTGGCCGCCCGTGCGGTGATCGATCTCGCGGCGGCCCTCGACGACGACCTCGACGAACGAGGTGGCGCCCGTCTGCTGCGCGAGGTCGAGCTCCCGCTGGTCGACGTCCTCGCGCGCGTCGAACAGGCGGGGATCTGCGTCGATGTCGAGCGGTTGTCCAACCTCGAGGCACATTTCGCCGGGCAGGTGAAGCAGGCCGCCGACGAGGCCTACCGGGTGATCGACGAGGAGATCAACCTGGGCTCACCGAAGCAGCTCCAGGTCGTGCTGTTCGAGAAGCTCGGCATGCCCAAGACCAAGCGCACGAAGACCGGCTACACGACCGACGCCGAGGCACTGCAGCAGCTCTACGCCCAGACCGAGCATCCGTTTCTGGCCCACCTGCTGGCCCATCGCGACGCGTCGAGGCTGCGTTCGACCGTCGAGGGCCTGCTCAAGACGGTGAGCGACGACGGCCGGATCCACACCACGTTCAACCAGACGATCGCCGCGACCGGGCGACTGTCGTCGATGGATCCCAACCTGCAGAACATCCCGATCCGCACCGAGGAGGGCCGCCGGATCCGCGAGGCGTTCGTCGTCGGCGCGGACTACGCGTCGCTGCTGACGGCCGACTACAGCCAGATCGAGATGCGGATCATGGCGCACCTGTCGGCCGACGAAGGTCTGATCGAGGCGTTCCACTCCGGTGAGGACTTCCACGCCGCCACCGCCTCCCGCGTGTTCAGCGTCGCGGCCGCCGAGGTCACCCAGGAGATGCGGGCGAAGATCAAGGCGATGAACTACGGCCTCGCCTATGGCCTCTCCGCCTATGGCCTGTCCCAGCAGCTCCGCATCGAGGCCGCAGAAGCGCGCGAGCTGATGGACGAGTACTTCGAGCGGTTCGGCGGCGTGCGCGACTACCTGCAGGGTGTCGTCGCAGCTGCCCGCAAGACCGGCTACACCGAGACGATGCTCGGCCGGCGCCGCTATCTCCCGGACCTCACCAGCGACAACCGCCAGCGGCGCGAGATGGCCGAACGCATGGCTCTCAACGCCCCCATCCAGGGATCGGCCGCCGACATCATCAAGGTGGCCATGCTCGGTGTCGACCGGGCGCTGCGGGAGGAGAAGCTGCGCTCGCGGATGCTGCTCCAGGTGCATGACGAACTCGTGCTCGAGGTGGCGCCCGGCGAACGCGACCAGGTGGCCGCACTGCTCCGTCGGGCGATGGGTGGCGCGGCCGAGCTGACCGTCCCACTCGACGTCTCAGTGGGAGAGGGCCGCACCTGGCACGAGGCCGGCCACTGACGCCGACCGTGCTGAGTGTCCGCCGAGCCGGTGACGCCCGTCTCCGTGTCGATCAAGGTTGTCGGTAGTCGCCGATAGCTTCGAACTCCCATTCGAAGGGAGTTCTCGTGCCGTCACTGGGATGACCACGCACAGGAGGTGCCAGGGGATGTCCGCCCAACCGGTCGCGCGCACCGATCTGCTACTCGACCACGAGGGTCCGTGGACCGAGGAGGATTACCTCGCGCTAGGGGAGATCGAGGGCGCCCGGATCGAGTTGTTCGACGGTGACCTCGTCATGAGCCCGGTGCCCGACAGACCCATCAGCGCCTTGTCGGCCGCCTGTGGTCGGAGCTCGACCGTCAGCTGCCGGATGGATTCGAGGCGCTTCCCGGCGGGAATGTCCGTCTCGCGACCGGTCGCATCAACATTCCAGATGTGTTGGTCCGTGAGATAGCTGATGTGCTTGTCCACGAGGCGGCCGATGCGCCTTTGGTCGCTGAGATCGTCTCGCCTTGGGGGAAGGGGCGGGACCGCGTCCTGAAGCCCGTTGCCTACGCTGAGGCAGGTATCCGGTGGTATCTCCGGGTGGAACGTGACCCCCGTCGGGAGCTGATCCTCCACCGGCTCGACGGCGACCAGTACGTCAAACACGCCACCCGCGGGTCCTGGTGATTCCTCGAGGTTCCTGATCTCGCGGTGACGATCGAGGTCGACGCCTTGCTCCGCCGCCGTGGATGACCAGCGCTGAAGATTAACAGTGCCGTGCGTCAGGCTGTAGACGTGCAGCAGAAGATCGCCGTACCAGGGATGAGCCGGCCGCGCAGGGGACTCCAGCCGCCCCAGACCTCGTTCAGATCGGTTGGCCATTCCGGCTCGACGACGTCGGTGAGAACGAATCCCGCCGCGGTGAGAGCCCGGACCCAGTCGCCAAGCGTCCGGTGATGCTCGACATAGGTCAGGCGGCCCGCGCTGTCAGTTTCCGCGTACGGCGTCCTGTCGAAGTACGACTGCCGGACCACCAGGCCGCGCGGTCCGGGGTCGTCGGGGAACGCCCACCGAACGGGATGGCTCACGCTGAAGACCCACCGACCGCCCCGCCGCACCACCCGCGCGACCTCGCCCATGACCTCGCCCACGTCCGCGACGAACGGCAACGCGCCGTACGCCGAGCACGCGAGGTCGAAGCTCCCGGTAGCAAAGGGCAGCGCTCGGGCATCGCCACCCACGACCGGCACCCGGACTCCGGTCGCCTCGTCGAGACGCCGGGAGTGCCGCAACTGGCGGGTCGACAGGTCGACGCCTACGGACACGGCCCCCTGCGTACGCAGCCACCGGGCACACTGCCCGGCTCCGCAGCCGATCTCGAGGACGCGCCGGCCCTGGACGTCGCCGAGAATCCTCGCGGTCGCCTCGTTCAGTCCCTCCGGTCCCCAGACGAATCCGGCAGCTCCCAGGAACTCCCCGTGCTCTCCCTGATAGTCGTCCGCGCTCGCGTCCCACCAGCCACGGTTGGCTCGGACGCTCGCAGCGGCAGAAGGTGGATCCACCGGTTCGCCTCCCTTGGTCACCTCGGGCTGCCGGGCGGCTCCTAGGATGCTCGGCATGAGCGCCGCCCCAGCCGAGGACCAGTCTGCCGACCTGTACTTTCACGCCGACGACTTGTGCACCTTCATCGACGCGGCCCCCTCGCCCTACCATGCGTGCGCCGAAGTGGCTGCCCGCCTGGAGACCGCGGGATTCACCGCCCTTGACGAGACGGCCCGGTGGCCGCGTGAGCCCGGCCGCTACTACCTCCTGCGCGGCGGTTCGCTAGTGGCCTGGAGCAGCGAGGCAGCCAACGGCACCGATCCGTCGTTCCGCATCGTCGGCGCCCACACCGACAGTCCCAACCTGCGGATCAAGCCGCACCCCGACACGGCTCGTGCCGGCTGGCAACTCCTTGCCGCCGAGCCGTACGGCGGCCCCCTGCTCAACTCCTGGCTCGATCGTGACCTCGGCATCTCCGGGCGCGTATCGGTCCGTACGCCGGACGGAATCGCCGAGCGCCTGCTCAAGATCGACCGCCCGATCGTCAGGGTCCCCCAGCTGGCGATCCACCTCGACCGGGAGATTCGGGAGACCGGTGTCCGGCTCAACCCACAGCAACATCTCTTCCCGGTCTGGGGGGTCGGCGGCACTCCGGGTGATTTCGCCGCCTTCGTGGCGGAAGAGCTGAAGGTCGAAGTCCCGGAGGTCATCGGCTGGGAGCTCATGACCCACGACCTCGCCCCGAGCCGCCGGATCGGCCGCGACGGCGACCTCGTGAGTGCCCCACGCCTCGACAACCTCGGCACCACCTACGCCGGGCTCCAGGCGCTCGTCCGCGCCGTCCAGGCACCCGTCGAGGGCATCGTCCCGGTTCTGGTCCTGTTCGACCACGAGGAGGTCGGCAGCGTCTCTGACCGCGGCGCCGCCTCGACCCTGCTCCCGACGGTGCTCGAACGCATCGTGCTCGCCAGGGGTGGTGACCGGGAGGACCTTCTCCGGGCGCTGGCCGGCTCGGTGTGTGCGTCCGGCGACATGGCTCACGCGACCCACCCGAACTACCCCGAACGCCACGAACCACATCATCCGATCGCGATCAACGCCGGCCCGGTGCTCAAGATCAACGTCAACCTCCGCTACGCCACGGACTCGAAGGGAACAGGCACGTTCGTCCACGCCTGCGAGCAGGCCGGCGTACCTCTCCAGCGGTTCGTCAACCGGGCCGATCTCCCCTGCGGTTCCACGGTCGGACCCCTGACCGCGGCCGGTGTCGGCGTCACCACCGTCGACGTGGGCGCCCCGCAGCTGGCGATGCACTCGGCGCGCGAGCTGTGTGGTGCGGCCGACCCGGGCATGTACGTCGCGGCTCTGGCAGCGTTCCTGACCCCGGCGACCTGACCATGGTGGACGCGCGGAGCCCGGACGATCTCGGCACCGGCGGACGGCGCCCGAGCGACGTCGGCCCACCGCCTGGCCCGCTGCGCCGGGCCGCACAGGAGCTCCTCGGGGCCGACGTCCGGCCGCTCGCGGGTGGCTACAGCGGGGAGACGTTCCTGGTGGGCGCGCCGGGAGAGGAAGCCGTACTCCGCCTGTACGTCCGGGCGCCCGACCGAGTAGCAGTCGACGCGGCTCTCCATACCCTTCTCCGTGACATGGTGCCGCTGCCGCGCATCCTGGAGATGCGTGCACAGGGAGCCACGCCCGCGGCACCGGCGTTCCTGCTGACGGAGCGGCTGCCTGGCGAACGGATGGACCTCTGGTTCCCGGAGGCGTCGCCGGCTCTGCGACGGATGGCGGGTGAGAGTGCCGGCCGGCTGCTTGCGCGGCTCGTCGGCATTCCGTACCTCCGGTCCGGGCAGTTCGTGGGGCCTGATCTGGCGGTCGAGCCTTGGTCGACCGGTGATGGTGGTCTCGAGGGCTGGGTCGAGACACACCGTGACCGCGGCGACTTCCGACGCTGGTCGGACGCCGACATCGCGGGCCTGCTCGAGGTTGCCCGCCACGCACAGGACCTCCTCGACGAAGCGCCCGACCGGGTGTGCCTGGTCCACAGCGACGTCAACCCCAAGAACCTCCTCGTCGACCCGCGGTCGGGAGAGGTCACCGGTCTCGTCGACTGGGAGTACGCCCATGCCGGCTCGCCCTACACCGACATCGGCAACCTGCTGCGGTTCGAGACCGACGAAGCGTTCGGTACGGCGGTCATCGCCACCTTCGCCGCCCAAGCTCCCGCAGTCTCGCCGCGGTTCGTCGAGCTTGGCCGGGCGATGGATCTCCTCGCGCTGGTCGACCTCGCCGCGCGGGACGAACAGAACCCCGTGATCGACCGGGCGAGTCGGCTTCTGCGCGAGATGGGTCGATGCCGTAACCTTGCCGCTGGCCGTCCGACATGGCGCTGAAACGCCTGAGTCGGACACTCGACGGCACGGGCCACCGGGAACCCTTGAGGGTTTCACCGCGTTGATCTTTGCCCGTTACGTGGGGTTGCGTTGACCCTGATCACAGGGCCCCCGTATCCTGACATGAGCGTTGTGGGCCTGTGCGACCTCGGACGGAGCAGGTTCGCGCTCTCACCTGTCGAAATCACCCGGTTCCGGCGCCAGGCAGCGGCGAGGACTCTCTCGGCAGTTTGATCCAAGGGTCCACGCGCGCAGGAGACGACGACCACGCCATATCGGAGCCACCATCCAGATGACGAGCAGCATCGAGGCCCCGCTGAGCGACACAGCACCGGCCCAGCAGGAGACGCCGCAGGTAGCGGTGAACGACGTGGGTTCGGAGGAGGCCTTCCTCGCCGCGATCGACGAGACAATCAAGTACTTCAATGACGGTGACATTGTCGAGGGCACCGTCGTCAAAGTCGACCGGGACGAGGTCCTGCTCGACATCGGATACAAGACCGAGGGCGTGATACCGGCTCGCGAGCTGTCGATCAAGCACGACGTCGACCCGAGCGACGTAGTGAAGGTCGGCGACGGCGTCGAGGCGCTTGTCCTGCAGAAGGAGGACAAGGAAGGCCGCCTGATCCTGTCCAAGAAGCGGGCGCAGTACGAACGCGCCTGGGGCACGATCGAGCAGATCAAGGAGGAGGACGGCGTCGTCACCGGCACCGTCATCGAGGTCGTCAAGGGCGGCCTCATCCTCGACATCGGTCTGCGTGGATTCCTGCCGGCCTCTCTCGTGGAGATGCGTCGGGTTCGCGACCTGCAGCCGTACGTCGGGCGGGAGCTCGAAGCCAAGATCATCGAACTGGACAAGAACCGCAACAACGTCGTCCTGTCCCGGCGCGCGTGGCTCGAACAGACCCAGAGCGAGGTCCGGCAAAACTTCCTGCACCAGCTGCAGAAGGGCCAGATCCGCAAGGGCACGGTGTCGAGCATCGTCAACTTCGGCGCGTTCGTCGACCTCGGCGGTGTCGACGGCCTGGTGCACGTCTCCGAGCTGTCGTGGAAGCACATCGACCACCCCAGCGAGGTGGTGGAGGTCGGACAGGAGGTCACCGTCGAGGTGCTCGACGTCGACCTCGACCGCGAGCGGGTGTCCCTGTCGCTGAAGTCGACGCAGGAAGACCCGTGGCAGCAGTTCGCGCGGATGCACCAGATCGGCCAGATCGTGCCGGGCAAGGTCACGAAGCTGGTGCCGTTCGGTGCGTTCGTCCGGGTCGACGACGGCATCGAGGGCCTGGTCCACATCTCCGAGCTGGCCGAGCGCCACGTGGAGATCCCGGAGCAGGTCGTCCAGGTCGGCAACGACGTGATGGTCAAGATCATCGACATCGACCTGGAGCGGCGCCGGATCTCGCTGTCACTCAAGCAGGCCAACGAGGGTGCCGAGGCGATCGGGGAGCACTTCGACCCGACGCTCTACGGCATGGCGGCCGAATACGACGACCAGGGCAACTACAAGTACCCCGAGGGCTTCGACTCCGAGACCGGCGAGTGGCTCGACGGATACGACCAGCAGCGCGACCAGTGGGAGCGGGAGTACGCCGAGGCCCACCAGCGCTGGGAGGCCCACAAGAAGCAGATCGAGGCCGCGCAGCAGGCCGAGCTGGCCGAGGGTGGTGAGGAAACCGGAGCGGCGGCCCCGTCCTCGTACACCTCCACCGAGCCCGCGAAGCCGGCGGAGGGCACGCTCGCGTCCGACGAGGCGCTGGCCGCACTCCGGGAGAAGCTCACCGGCCAGGGCTAAGGCCCAGGACTGGCGCACGAATCGCACGCAGCAGGGCCCCGTCCGACCCCGGACGGGGCCCTGCTGCGTGACGAGCCGGCGCGCGGTCAGCGCCGCTGGCGGTCGGCGAGACCGCCGAGGGCGAAGATCAGGTTGACGGCCACTATGGCGGTCCAGATCAGCACGACGGCGCTCATTCCTGCGCCGGTGCCGAGGGCGATCGCGGTGAGCGGAACCGAGAGAGCAAGCGACACGATCGAGAGGGCGAGCCGGTGATTGGCACGGTCCGAGGCGGCCCTCTCGATCGCCTTGTCGTGGTCGCTCGCGTCGCCGACCCGCTTCGCCACTTCGTCGGCGACCCGCGCCTCGATGGCCCTGTCGATACGTTCGACGAAGGAGTCGACGATCGCGGGCTCGTAGTCGCGGCCGAGGTCGTGGCGAGTCTGCAGGGCGGCTTCGGCCTCGTCGCGCTGGATCTCCCGTTCAGACATGACCCGGTTATACACGCTGATCAGTTCTGTGCGCGACGGCCGACCGGAATGTCAGGGGTGAACCAGGCACCCCCTGGTGAACGACACGTGAGTTCTGCCTGACCGGCAGCGGGCAAAGGGGCCGTCACGATTGATGCCCGCCCGTCCAGAATTTCGCCGGAAACGCCGTATCTGCGTGGGATTCTGCCGTACCACCCCACCTGGCAGGGCCGGATGACCAGCCGCGCAGCCGGAAAGGTCTCAATGCGGAGCGCCAGTTTGTCGGGCCCCTGTCCGGACGCCATCTTCTCGGCAACACTGGAGGGGTGCACGAGCTCGGATGGCAACCAGCGGGTGTCGGCTTGTTCGTTCCCGGACGGCGCGACGACGCGTTGGTCGCCGAGGTGCGCGATGTGGTCGTCCGGCTCGACGGACTGCATGATCCGGTCGTCCGCAGATGCTCGCCGATGACCTCCCTCGCCCTGCTCGACGCCGACCCGATCGAGGTCGTCGTGGACGGATCGGCGTTCGAACGCCCGTACACCGACGAGAAGGTGGCCTACGAGCTCGGCGACCGCCTGCGGGACCTCCTGATCGCGCTCGCGGTGACGCTGCGGCCGCTGTACGCGTCGGTTGTCCTGGAAGCACCGTTCCTGTCGCCGAAGGACCTGCTGGTCACCCCGGAGCCGGACCTGTTCCTGGACGCCTGGTTCGACCTGTCCCGGCTGCACGTGGGGGTGGCTCAGGCCTACTCCGGCGCTCACGTCGAACAGGTGGGTGGTGGCCTCTACGTGTCGACCAGGGCGCCGTTCAACCCGGCGAGGTTCGACGAGCCGTTGGCGGTCAGCCTGGAGCGCGCCCGCCGGGCGATGGCCCAGGTTGTGGCGCACGGCTGAGCCACCCGGATGAGAACCGCACACATCCCGTCCGTCGCGATAGTGTCCGCTGCGTGCTGAGAGCGGGTTTGACCGGCGGGATCGGTTCGGGCAAGAGCGAGGTGGCTCGTGTCCTCGGTACCTGTGGCGCGCTCGTCATCGATGCCGATCTGCTGGCCCGTGAGGTCGTCGAGGTGGGGTCGGACGGACTCGCGGAGGTCGTCAAGAAGTTCGGCACCGGTGTGCTGCGTCCCGACGGTTCGCTCGACCGGAAGGCGCTGGGCGAGATGGTGTTCGCCGACGACGACAAGCGCCGGCTGCTGGAGGCGATCGTGCACCCACGGGTACGGGCGCGGGCGGCCGACATCGAGGCGGTGGCGAGCCAGGACACGGTGGTCGTGCACGTGATCCCGCTGCTGGTCGAGACGGGCCAGGCCGACCGCTTCGACCTGGTGGTGGTGGTGGATGTGCCCGAGGACGTCCAGATCGAACGCCTTCGCCGTACCCGCAGCATGTCCGAGCAGGAGGCGCGGATGCGGATCGCGGCCCAGGCCAGCCGGGACGAACGCCTGGCCGCCGCCGACCTGGTGATCGACAATTCGGGCAGCATCGAGGAGCTTCGCGGCCAGGTGCTCAGGTTGTGGCCGCTGATCGCGACCAGGAACGGGGGAGGCCGGGCGGCTGCGACGTGACGACCGAGCGGCTTGTCGGCGGGGCGGGCTACGGTGGCGTCATGCGTCCGGTTACCGACATCATCCGCAAGGTCGCGCCGTTCAAGGTCGTTTCCGACTTCAACCCCTCCGGCGACCAGCCCGAGGCCATCGAGGACATCGCCCGCCGGATCGAGGCCGGCGAGCAGAATGTCGTGCTCCTCGGCGCCACCGGCACGGGCAAGACCGCGACCATCTCCTGGGTGGTGGAGAAGCTACAGCGACCCGCCTTGGTGATGGAGCCGAACAAGACCTTGGCCGCGCAGTTCGCCAACGAGCTGAAGCACTTCTTTCCCGACAACGCGGTCGAATACTTCGTCTCCTACTACGACTACTACCAGCCTGAGGCATACATCCCGCAGTCCGACACCTACATCGAGAAGGACTCCTCGATCAACGAAGAGGTCGAGCGGTTGCGGCACTCCGCCACCAACTCGCTGCTGACCCGGCGTGACACGATCGTGGTGGCCAGTGTGTCGTGCATCTACGGACTCGGTTCGGCCGACGAATACCTCGGCGGGATGGTCAAGCTTCGGGTGGGTGAGGAGATCGAGCGTGACCGGCTGCTGCGTCGCCTGGTCGAGATGCAGTTCGCGCGCAACGACACGTCGGCGGCCCGCGGCACGTTCCGCGTCCGTGGCGACACCCTCGAGATCTTCCCGAAGTACGAGGAGATGGCCGTCCGGGTCGAGTTCTTCGGCGACGAAGTGGAGCGGCTGTCGACCCTGCACCCGGTGACCGGGGAGATCGTCAGCGAGGACACCGAGGTCGCGATCATGCCGGCCTCCCACTACGTGGCCGGACCGGAGCGGATGGCCCGGGCGATCCGCGACATCGAAGACGAGCTGCGTGACCGGCTCCAGGAACTCGAACGCCAGGGCAAGTTGCTCGAGGCGCAGCGGCTGCGGATGCGTACGACCTATGACATCGAGATGATGCAGCAGATCGGCTTCTGCTCCGGCATCGAGAACTACTCCCGACACATCGACGGCCGGGCGCCCGGGTCCGCACCGCACTGTCTGCTCGACTACTTCCCCGAAGACTTCGTGCTTGTCATCGACGAGTCCCATGTGACGGTTCCGCAGATCGGCAGCATGTACGAAGGCGACATGTCCCGCAAGCGCACCCTGGTCGAGCACGGGTTCCGGCTCCCGTCCGCGATGGACAACCGGCCGCTGCGGTGGGAGGAGTTCCTCGAACGCATCGGCCAGACGGTCTATCTCTCGGCGACTCCCGGGTCCTACGAAATGGCAAAGGCCGACGGCGTGGCCGAACAGATCATCCGTCCCACAGGTCTGGTGGATCCCGAGGTCATCGTCAAGAACACCAAGGGACAGATCGACGACCTCATCCACGAGATCCGGCTGCGCGAGGTGAAGTCCGAACGGGTGCTGGTCACCACCCTTACCAAGAAGATGGCCGAGGACCTCACCGACTACCTCCTGGAGCAGGGCATCCAGGTGCGCTACCTGCACAGCGAGGTCGACACGCTGCGCCGCGTGGAGCTGCTTCGTGAGCTGCGGATGGGGGACTACGACGTCCTGGTGGGCATCAACCTCCTCCGGGAGGGCCTCGACCTGCCGGAGGTGTCGCTGGTCGCGATCCTGGATGCCGACAAGGAGGGCTTCCTTCGTTCGGGCACGAGCCTGATCCAGACCATCGGCCGCGCGGCGCGCAACGTGTCCGGCCAGGTGATCATGTATGCCGACTCCATCACTCCGTCGATGCAGAGCGCCATCGAGGAGACCAACCGGCGGCGGGCGAAGCAGGTCGCCTACAACAAGGCCAACGGCGTGGACCCGACCCCGCTGCGCAAGCGGATCGCCGACATCACCGACATGCTGGCGCGTGAGGACGCCGACACGCAGAAGCTCCTTGGCGGTGCCGGCCGGCAGCAGAGCCGCGGCAAGGCACCGGTGCCCGGGCTGAGCAGCCAGGGGGAGGCCGGGCAGCACGCACGGGATCTCGCCTCGATGCCGGCAACAGATCTCGCCGACCTCATCCAGCAGCTCAACGACCAGATGCGCGTCGCCGCCGAGCAGTTGCAGTTCGAGATCGCCGCCCGGCTCCGCGACGAGATCAGCGAGCTGAAGCGGGAGCTGCGCGGGATGCACGAAGCCGGCGTCAAGTGAGCTGAAAGGTCGGCGAATAGATCCCACCTTTACTCGGCACCGCCCGCGCCACACGACCGTCGAGGAGACGAACGGCGATGAGTGCAAAGTCGTACGACAAGGAGAGCGCGACCGCACTCGAACTCGCCGATTGGGCAAGTCGGCGGATCAGGCACGCCCGCCCGTCCGCTGTGACGACGAAGATGCACGACGCCGATCTCGTGACCGATACCGACCGCGAGATCGAACGCCATGTCCGCGCGGTGATCGAGGACCGGTTCCCCGACCATGCGGTCGTCGGAGAGGAGTTCGGCGGCGAACCCGCGAAAGGTGGTGGTCCCACGTGGTACGTCGACCCGGTTGACGGGACCACCAACTACGCCAGTGGCCTGCCCTGGTGCTCGTTCAGTCTCGCTCTCGCCGACGGCGACGGACCAGCCGTCGGTGTCGTCGCGGACCCGTTCAGGAGCGAGGTTTTCAGCGCCGTCCGGGGCGGGCCGGCAACCTGCAACGGCGTACCCGTCCACTGCCGTGACGCGACCGATCTCGCCGGGGAGGTCGTGGTCACGGAGTGGGCGTCCTTCCGTCCGTGGCCCGGCATGGACGTCCTGCTCGAGCGGCTGTCGGCGCAGCACTGCACGGCCCGCATCATGGGCTCGTCGGCGCTTTCCCTGGTGAGTGTCGCCGCGGGCCGGGCGGCGGCGGGAGTAATCGGGGAGTTCAACCCGATCGACGTCCTTGCGGCGGTCTTCATCGCGGCGCGGGCCGGCGCCGTCGTACGCGCCGAGGACGGCACCTCCACGTTGTTTCCGGCTGCAGGAGGCATCGCGGTCGCCGCACCTGGTGTGGCCGACGCGTTGTGGAAGGCGTGGGTGCCGGCTATGGCCGCCCGATCTTGTTGAGACATCGCCAGTTGTATGGGATATCAGTGTGAGGCGAGCGTTGACCTGTCGGTGGCGACACGGTTGCCGTCCGGGGCGACCGCAGGGCGTTCCTGCGCCGCCGTGTGCATCCACAGACGAATGGTGGGGTCTAGATGAGCTGGGCGCAGCACGCACCGGAGTTCGCCGAGACGACGTTCCAGGGCTGGTACGACGGCACGATCCTCCCGGCGCTCGGTTAGGCCGGGGTCAGGACGGCGATGTCATCCGAGCTGGAGATCGGCGGGTTCCTCGGGGGACTGCGCGACGAAGAGCCCGCCGCGGCGCTGCCGGACGCGAGGTCGTACGCCGCTGTCGACGTCGGCGACGGGCTCCGCTACGACCTGACACCCGGGTCCCTCGACGCGTCGTCCTACCTCACCGCCGACCTGCTGCTGGACGGCTGCCACCTCGCCGTCTTCCGGCTGACGCTTCGCGAAGGCGAGCGGGGGCGCGCCTTCGTCGTGAGTTTCGGCCTGCTCAACCAGTGCGCCGCCCGGATCCGGATCCCGCTCTCCGCGACGGACCAGAAGCAATGGCTGCTGGGCCGCGAAGGTGCCTGGCTCAAGCCGTTGTGTTGGGGCGACCCGGTGGACCTGGGCCGGGTCGACCGGATCGAGCTGACCCTCGACCGCAAGGGGCCCGAGCCGGTGCACTGGGCGATGACGCCGCTGCGGCGGGTGCCCGACGCGCCGCCGCTGCTCGACAGGCCGTTGCTGCCGGGCGGGCCCCTGCTCGACGAACTCGGCCAGAGCACCCTGCACGACTGGCCGGAGAAGACCCGCAGCGTCAGTGAGGCGAGCAACAGACTCCGCCGGCAACTGCCCGCCGCAGGGGAGTCACGCTGGCCGGCGGAGTACTCCGGGTGGGGTGGGTGGAGGGAGGGAAGGCGGAGGGCTACCGGCTTCTTCCGGGCCGAGCACGACGGGCGGCGCTGGTGGCTGGTCGATCCCGACGGACACCTCTTCTGGTCCAGCGGTCCCGACTGTGTGCAAGGCGTGATTGACAGTACGTGTACGGGCATCGAGGCCGCACTCACCTGGGCCCCACACCGTGACGGTCCTTACGCGGACGCGATCCGGACGGGCCGGAACGGCTCCACCGTCGTCAACTATCTCGGTACGAACCTGATCCGAGCGTTCGGGGCGGCCGACTGGTACGCGGCTTGGGCGGAGATCGCCCTCGCCACCCTGCGGCGGGCGGGATTCAACACGGTCGCGAACTGGTCGGACTGGGAGATCGCGCGCGCCACCGGCTTTCCGTACGTACGTCCGCTCCATCCGCGCTGGCGACGGGCGCCAATGGTCTACCGCGACTTTCCCGATGTCTTCCATCCCGGGTTCACTGCCGACGCCGCGGAGTTCGCCGAACAGCTCCGTGACACCGCCGACGACCGGGCGATGGTCGGCTACTTCCTCATGAACGAGCCCACCTGGGGCTTCGCGACCGAAACCCCGGCCGCCGGGATGGTACGAAGCCCGGCCGGCTCGGCAACCCGGCGGGAGCTTGTCAGGTGGCTCGCCGACCGCTACGGCGACGACGCCGGGCTGGCCGCGCGGTGGGGAGGCGAGGCGACCTTGACGGCGATCGCCGAACGTCCCTGGTCGGGCGAGCTGACCGCCGAGGCGGAGCAGGATCTCGCGGACTTCAGCGCGGTCATGGTGACGACGCTGTTCGACACGTTGAGCCGCGCCTGTCGGGCGGTCGACCCCCACCATCTGAACCTCGGCGCCCGCTACTACACCGTGCCGCCGGCCTGGGCGCTCACCGGCATGAGGTCGTTCGACGTCTTCAGCATGAACTGCTATCGCGAGCGGGTGCCGGCGGCCGACCTCGCCGAGGTGAGCGAGGCTCTCGGGTGTCCCATCCTCATCGGCGAGTGGCACTTCGGCGCGCTGGACGCCGGACTGCCTGCCAGCGGGATCGGCCACGTATCGGACCAGGCCGCCCGTGGGCAGGCGTTCCGGATCTACCTGGAAGACGCTGCCGCGCAACCGTGGTGCGTAGGGGCGCACTACTTCACCCTCTACGACCAGTCGGCGATCGGCCGTTTCGACGGCGAGAACTACAACATCGGATTGGTCGACGTCTGCCATCGGGAGTACGAACCCCTGGTCACCGCGGCCCGGGCGAGCCACGGGCGGATGTACCCGGTCGCGCTCGGCGAACAGGAGCCCTACGCCCGCGAGCCGGAGTACCTGTCGAAGCTCTTCCTCTGACCACGCTGGCGCCGATCACGGTGACGGTGCCTCGCCGGGGCGCAGCGAAGCGCCGGGATACCAGTTGGTCGCCCCGCTGGCGTCGAGGCTGGCTCGGCCGTACCAACCGTCGGTTTCCCGTACCCACCAGTCGAGCCGTCCTGGCCACCAGCGGCCATCGACGAGGATCAGCACCGGCCTGGCCGGATTGACCTTCCGCGAGACGGCGGCGCCGGCTTCCCGGGGCGTGTGGCCGGAGTTCATGGTCGCCGCAAGTTCGGTCGCCTCGGGTTGGTCGAGGTCCTGCCGGCTGTGCCAGCCGTTGACCGCGGCGTCCCAGACGCCGTAACCCTT
>JBOHED010000312.1:0-2314 GCA_050700915.1 Actinopolymorphaceae bacterium
AGCGCCGCCAGCGTGGCGGCCTGCTCGGCTCCCTGCGTGGTTACCGACGGGTCTCGTCCGACCGGCGCTACCTGGGATACGGCGCGATCTCGGCGTGCGGGTTCCTCGCGATCTTCGGCTACGTCTCGGGATCGTCCTTCGCCTACCAGGACGTCTACGGCGTCTCGCCGCAGACGTTCGGCCTGCTCTTCGGCCTCAACGGCGTCGGTCTGGTCTGCGCGAGCCAGCTGAACGCACGACTGGTCCTTCGGGTGCCGTCGTTCGTGATCCTGCGTACCGTCCTGCCGATCACCGCGGCCGGGGCGCTCGCGATGCTGTTCACGACGGCGACAGGGGCGTTCGGGATCGTCGGCCTGGCCGCACCCCTGCTGGTCGTGATGACGAGCCTGGGTCTGATCCTGCCGAACTCCGGTGCCCTGGCGCTGGGCCGCCATCCCGAGTCAGCCGGGACCGCCGCGGCACTTGTCGGAATGACCCAGTTCGTGGTGGGTGGCATCGCCGGCCCGGTCATCGGCCTGGCCGGTACGGGCAGCGCGGTACCCATGGCCGTTGTCATGATGACCGGCGTGGCCGGCATGTGCCTGATCGCAACCCTGCTGGCACGAGGGGAGCCGCGGCGACGGGGCGGTGCCCGACACCGCAGGTCATCCCTCCCGGTGGAGGCGGCCGAACCCGCGCTTCGCTGACGAGCTACGAGAAGCGCCAGCGGGTCTGGCTGAACGGTCGGCCCTTGCCGAATCCGAACGCCGTCGCGGGCACCACCTCGTAGACGAGCGCTTCGCCGCGCCGGATCACGTCGGCGAGACCGTGGAACGTGCCGTCCGGCGCGGTGAAGTGGCGGCCGTACTTCGTCTCGTATCCGGTGGCGACCCGGTCCAGCCCGGCCTTGTCGGCGACCTTCCTGGCCTCGCCTTCCACCACGATGTCGCAGCCCTCGTCAAGGTCGTTGCGGCCGGTCGTGAGGATGCAGTGCGGATTGCCGGCGAGGTTCTTCGCCTTGCGTTCCTCCGGGCCGGTACAGAAGTACAACGCGTCGTCCAGCCAGAGCCCGATCAGGGGCGTGACGTGTGGGCGCCCGTCCGGACGTACAGTCGTCAGCCAGTACACGCCCGCGGACTCCAGCTGCCCGCAGGCCGCCGCCCAGCCGGTCGGAGTCGCGTCCTCGCTGCTGAACCTCGCGTCGAGGTCGGTCGTGGGCACCTTGGCAGCCATCGTCTCTCCCGTTCCTCGGTGGTCTTACGAGCTTCAGACCTGTCCAGAGCCGGAGACTCATCGGTCCCTGGGCACCTTCTGAGTCTTACCCAGGGTTGGCGCCGACGTCCCACAGGAGAACGGCGAGATCGTCGAGGGTGGCGGGGCCGCGGTCGCGTACCAGGTCGCGCACGCCTGCCAACACGTCGAACTGGTGCATGAGGGCCGCGCTCATGGCCCGCCGGCAGAACGCAGAGCGACGCCCAGCGTCACTCGCACACCACGCCGTCGCGGTCCCGGTCGCGGTACCAGAAGTACTCGATGTTGCGGCCGAAGCGGTACGGCCCGTAGCCGGCGGCCCTGGCCTGATGACAGTTCACGAACCACGGGTCGGCCTCGTCGTCGTGCGGCCAACCCGGCCAGTCCCGGGATCGGTCACCGTGCCGGTCGTTTCCGGAATCGGACGGCTCGGAGGGCGCCGGCTGCTCCGCGAAGCTGTCCCGGTAGGACTCCTTCGGCGCGGGCGGCGGGTGCGGCGCGGCGGTATAGGGAGTGGGCGCCTGGTAGGCGGTCGGGGCAGGACCGCGGTCGGCGTTGCGGTCCACCTTGGGCGCGCGGGGAGCCGGCCGCTTCTCGGGGTCGATGGTGATGACGTTCGTCTCCCCGGGCGCGGAGAAGACGAAGACGTAGGCCAGCAAGGTCGTCACGCCGACGACGAAACCGAGGGCGACACCGAGGGGCCGCCGACCAAGGAAGGACCGGGGCGGCGCGTCGTCGATCCACAGCTGCCAGCCGTACGGCGGCGGGCCCCAGGACGGGTCCGGCTTCCAGCTGGGCGGCGGGGTCCAGTCGGCGGGTGGCTGCGGCCAGTTCGGTGGCGGGTTGTAGCGATCGGCCATGGCTGCCTCCCGGACGAGGACCGTGGTGATCTTAGGCGTCACCGTTCCTCTCCGCAGGCCCTTGCTCACATCGTGGCAGGACCGGCCAGCCCTCAGGCGAGCGTCGGGTGGTAGCCGCGCTGCTTGTCGTCCGCCGTACGCCACCCGAGCTCGGTCAGCAGGATCACCTGGCCGTCGAAGGCGGGCACGTCATGCCCGGACTCCCGCCACCCGTCGAGCCACTG
>JBOHED010000313.1:0-2726 GCA_050700915.1 Actinopolymorphaceae bacterium
ACCAGAGCGACCGGCCACGACGGTCGATCGCGATCCACCTGCAGCCCGGCGACAACCACTTCGTCAAGTACGCCTTGCCCGGGGCTGTGTTCGCGCACCATGGGCTCGATTCGTTGGTACGGCGTACCGCGGCAGGGAATCCGGACTACGCCGATCCCGCCGTCTGTGCGCGGCTGTGCCCGCCAGTGTCCAGCGCAGCCACAACCCGAGGTCGATGAGATGAGGTGGCGTGGTTGAGCAGAGACGAGCGGACGAACGACGGCGGACCGAGTTCCGACGTCAGCCGGCGGCACCTGCTGCGTCTGGGTGCGCGACGGCAGGAGGGGTGATGCTCGCGGCCTGCTCACCGGGCTCGGCCGGGGACGGGACCCGCGAGGGCAAGGGAACGAAGAACGCCGCGGGAGCGGGAGCGGCGCGGCGCGGGTCCGCCACGAAGCCCCTGCCCACCCCGTCGTCGTTCGCCGAGGCACCGCAACTCGCCGCCCAGGTGAAGGCAGGAAGCCTTCCCCCGGTGGCCGAACGCCTACCGAAACGCCCATACGTGGTGCCGCACCACTGGCTCACACAGGGGAAGTACGGCGGCGAACTCCGGCTGGCCGCGTCCGCGACGGACAGCGCGACGTTCCGGGAGTACATGTACGGCCACTCCCTGATCCGCTGGTTGAACGACGGGATGGACATCGGACCGGGACTCGTCGAGAGCTGGGAGATCAATGACGACGCGTCGGAGTGGACGTTCCACTTCCGTCCAGGTCTGAAGTGGTCGGACGGCGCGCCGTGGACGACGGACGACATCATGTTCTGGTGGGAGGACATGGTGGGCAACGACGCGCATCCGGACACTCCACCGGACGAGACACGCTCTGGCGACGGCACGCTCATGGACCTGTCGTCACCGGACGACGTCACCCTCGTCATGCGCTTCGAGACTCCCGCGCCGCTCACACCGTTTCACCTTGCCCGCTGGGTCAACGGCGGAGTCGGGCCGACGTGGATGGTGCCGAAGCACTACCTGAAGCAGTTCCATCCGGCGTACAACGCCAAGGTGGCAGACGACTGGGCGTCGGCCGGAGGCGAGTTCGAGCTCAAGCGGAACTGGGCGGTCAATCCGGACTGCCCCACCATGACCGGCTGGCGGCTGAAGAGTTACCAGGAGGGCCGCCAGGTCGTCTTCGAACGGAATCCGTACTACTGGTGCACCGACAGGGCCGGCCGGCAGCTGCCGTACGTCGACACGGTCACGGTCGCCGCGGTGCAGGACCCCGAAGTGCTGAAGCTTCAGATCCAGGAGGGGGCGTACGACCATGTGGACGGCTATCTCTCCGGATCCGTCACGTTGAACGACGTCTCGGCTCTGAAGCAGACCCAGGACCGCAGCGGGCTCGAGGTCCTGCTGTGGGACAGCGGTGACGGCACCGGTTCGCTGTTCTTCCTCAACTACGACTACCACGAGCCGGAGATGCGCCAGCTGATCCGGAACCCGAAGTTCCGCCAGGCGCTGTCCCTTGCGTTCGATCGGGCCGAGGCGCAGAAGGCGATCTACTTCAACACCGGCGAGCGGACCACCGGGACCTACAGTCCGAAGTCGCTGGACTTCCTCGCCGACGACACCGCCAAGGGCGTCTACAAGCAGTGGCGTGACAGCTACGTCGTCCACGATCCCGAGCAGGCCAAGGCGATCCTGGACGAGATCGGGGTGGTCGACTCCGACGGTGACGGCAGGCGGGAGCTGCCCGACGGCGGCAAGCTCGTCATCCGCCTCGACTATCCGGCGGGAACCAGCCACGACCATGTCCAGAAGAACGAGCTGTTGAAGAAGGACTGGGAGCGCATCGGTCTGGAGACGAAGCTCAACCCGGTTCCGCCCGATGCATGGACGGTCGACTGGGACGCGGGTGAGCTGATGTCGACCACCGCCTGGGAGATGGGTGGCGGTATCCACGAGATTCTGGTCGAACCTCAGGTTCTGGTCCCGCTCGAGGGTTTCTCGGCCTGGTGGGCGCCACTCCACGCCAACTTCCACGCGGTCTGGAACACCGCCGAGGCCGAGAAGCTACGCGGCACCGATCCGTATGCACGCACCCCGCCGAGCGTCGAGCCCGAGCCCGGCGGGCCGATCGAGAAGCTGTGGCGGCTCTACGACGATGCGAAGACCGAGCCCGACGCCATGCGCCGCTACGCCAAGGTCTGGGAGATGATCAAGATCCATGTGAGCGACGGCCCGTTCTTCATGGGTGCGGTCGCGAACTTCCCCAGGGTCGTTCTCGCGCACAAGGATCTCGCGAACGTACCGCGCCGGGAGAACCTCCGGCTGAACGGTTTCTGCGGACCGTGGAGCCATCCGAACCCGGCTGTGTACGACCCGGAGACGTGGTACTGGGTGAACCCCGACGCGCACACCTGACCCGCAGGTCAGGTACGCGGTGTCCGGCGGGGACGCCGCTGTTGGAGTCGGAAGGCGCTCGGCGGCATGCCGGTCCGGCGGGTGAACATCCGGGTGAAGTACGCCGGATCGTCATGGCCGACCTTCCGGGCTATCTCGGCCACCCGAAGGTCGGACTCGGCGAGGAGTTCCTTCGCGCGGTTGAGGCGTACCCGGAGGACGTACTCCTTGGGCGAGCATCCGCCGCCGCGCCGGATGGCTCGACGCAGCGAGCTCAGGGACAGCCCGATGCGTCGGGCGTGCTCGTGTACCGAGAGCGGACTGCAGGCATGCTCGCGCAGAG
>JBOHED010000314.1:0-4167 GCA_050700915.1 Actinopolymorphaceae bacterium
CAACCCGGCGACATGTCCGCCTTTGGCGTCTCGTGCCGCTTCGGGTAGTTCGTACGCCTTCGCCCGGTAGACCCGGCCACGGTTGGTGAAGAACAGGATCCAGTGATGGGTACGCGTGACGAACAGCTGGCCCACCACGTCATCGCCCCGGAGTGCGGCGCCCCTGACCCCCCGCCCGCCCCGCCGCTGGCTGCGGTAGAGATCGGCGCGGGTCCGCTTGGCGTAGCCGCCGAGGGTGATCGTGACGACGACGTCCTCGTCGGGGATCAGGTCGGCCTCGGTGAGGTCACCGTCGGCAGGGATGAGCCGGGTCCGCCGGTCGTCGCCGTACTTGTCGACGATCGCCGTCAGCTCCTCGGACACGATCGTCCGCTGTCGGGCGGGCGAGGCGAGAATGTCCTGGTAGTCGGCGATCAGGACCTCGAACTCACGCAGCCTGTCGACGATCTGCTGGCGTTCGAGCGCGGCCAGCCGACGCAGCTGCATGTCGAGGATCGCGCGGGCCTGGATCTCGTCGATGTCGAGCAGCTCGATCAGCCCGGTCCGCGCCTCGTCGGCCGACGGACTCCGCCGGATCAGGGCGATGACCTCGTCGAGAGCGTCGAGCGCCTTCACGAGGGCGCGGTAGATGTGGGCGTCCTCTTCGGCCTTGCGGAGCCGGAAGCGGGTCCGCCGTTGGATGACCTCGATCTGGTGGTCGATCCAGTGCGAGATGAACTGGTCGAGCGTGAGGGTACGCGGGATCCCATCGACGAGCGCCAGCATGTTGGCGCCGAAGTTGTCCTGCAGCTGCGTGTGCTTGTAGAGGTTGTTGAGCACCACCTTGGCGATCGCGTCGCGCTTGAGGACGACGACGAGCTGTTGGCCGGTACGCGACGACGTGTTGTCCTGCACATCGGCGATGCCCGTCACCTTGCCGGAGTCGGCGAGCTCGGCAATCCGGGTGGCGAGGTTGTCGGGGTTGACCTGGTAGGGGAGCTCGGTGATGACCAGGCAGGTGCGGCCCTTGGAATCCTCGTCGATGTCGACGACGGCCCGCATCGTGATCGAACCGCGCCCGGTGCGGTAGGTGTCCTCGATGCCGCGCCGGCCGACGACCAGCGCACCCGTCGGGAAGTCTGGTCCGTGGACCCGCTCCATCAGCGCCTCGAGCAGTTCCTCGCGGGTCGCCTCCGGATTCTCCAACGCCCACAGGGCTCCGGCCGCGACCTCGCGCATGTTGTGCGGTGGGATGTTGGTGGCCATCCCGACCGCGATGCCGATCTGACCGTTGACGAGCAGGTTGGGGAACCGGCTGGGGAGTACGACAGGCTCCTGGCTCCGGCCGTCGTAGTTGGGGCGGAAATCGACGGTGTCCTCGTCGATGTCGCGCACCATCTCCAGCGCGAGAGGAGCCATCCGGCACTCGGTGTAGCGCATCGCCGCCGGTGGGTCGTTACCCGGAGAGCCGAAGTTTCCCTGCCCCTGCACGAGTGGATAGCGTTTCGTCCACGGCTGGGTGAGACCGACCAGGGTGTCGTAGATCGCCGTGTCGCTGTGCGGGTGATATTGACCCATGACGTCACCGACGACGCGCGAACATTTCGAGAAGCCACGGTCGGGCCGGTAGCCGCCGTCGTACATCGCGTACAACACGCGCTGGTGCACGGGTTTGAGTCCGTCGCGCACGTCGGGCAGCGCACGACCCACGATCACACTCATCGCGTAGTCGAGATAGTTGCGCTGCATCGCGGCCTGGAGATCGACCGGGTTGATCCGCGGTGGCGGTGGCGGGAGGACGGTGGTGTCTTCGCTCACTGGTGTCGTTCCTTCACACGTGCGGGCCGCACGATCCGATCCCTGATAGCGCTGCTTTCAGTTCTCGTCCTCGTGCTCGAACAAGGGGTGCTCAGATAGCGAGGCTGTGCGGGATATCCAAGCCGTTTCTCTAAATGTCCAAGAAGCGGACGTCCTTGGCGTTGCGCTGGATGAACGAACGGCGCTCGCCGACGTCCTCACCCATGAGGACAGAGAAGATCTCGTCGGCCTGTGCGGCGTCGTCGAGGGTCACCTGCCCCAGAATGCGGTTGTCCGGATCCATGGTCGTTTCCCACAGCTCGTCGGCATTCATCTCGCCCAGACCCTTGTAGCGCTGGATCGGGTTCTCCTTCGGCAACCTCTTGCCGGCTTCCTTCCCGGCGGCGAGGAGACCGTCGCGTTCGCGGTCGTTGTAAGCGAGCTCATGGGGGGCTCCGCTCATCCAACGGATCTTGTACAGCGGTGGCTGCGCGAGGTAGACGTAGCCGGCCTCGATCAGGGGTTTCATGAAGCGGAACAGCAGGGTTAGCAGCAGCGTGGTGATGTGCTGACCGTCGACATCGGCATCGGCCATCAGCACGATCTTGTGATACCGCACCTTGTCGAGGTCGAAGTCCTCGTGGATGCCGGTGCCGAGCGCGGCGATGATCGCCTGGACCTCGTTGTTCTGCAGGACCCTGTCGATGCGGGCGCGTTCGACGTTGAGGATCTTGCCGCGAATCGGGAGGATCGCCTGGATCCGTGGGTCGCGGCCACCCTTGGCCGACCCGCCGGCCGAGTCGCCCTCGACAATGAAGACCTCGCACTCCTCGGGGTTGGTCGACTGACAGTCGGCCAACTTGCCGGGGAGGCCGCCACCACCGAGCAGACCCTTGCGGTTGCGGGCCAGATCACGTGCCTTGCGCGCCGCGATCCGAGCCGTCGCTGCCGCGATGCCCTTACGTACGATGTCCTTGCCTTCGCTCGGGTTCTTCTCGAACCAGTCACCGAGCCGGTCGTAGAGCAGGGTTTGTACGAACGTCTTCGCCTCGGTGTTGCCGAGCTTGGTCTTGGTCTGCCCCTCGAACTGCGGCTCCTCCAGCTTGACCGAGATGATCGCGGTCAGCCCTTCGCGTACGTCGTCGCCGGAGAGCCGGTCCTCGCGCTTCTTGATCATCCCCCAGTCCTCGCCCCACTTGTTGACCAGGCTGGTCAGTGCCGAACGGAAACCCTCCTCGTGCGTACCGCCCTCATGAGTGTTGATCGTGTTGGCAAACGTGTGCACCGACTCGTTGAACGACATGTTCCACTGCATCGCGACATCGAGGCTCATCCCGACCTTGGCGTTCTCGGCCTCGAACGACACCACACTGCGGTGCACCGGATCCTTGGTGGCGTTGAGATGCTGAACGTAGTCGACGATGCCGCCGTCGTAGCGGTAGACGACTTCACGGACCTCGCCGGACTCACTCAGCTCGGTGCGCTCGTCGCGCAGGACCATCGTCAGACCCTTGTTGAGGAAGGCCATCTCGCGGATCCGGGTCGAGATCGTCTCGTACGAGAACGTCGTGGTCTCGAAGACCGCGTCGCTCGGCCAGAACGACACGGTCGAACCGGTCTCGTCGGTCTCCTCGTGCCGCTGCAGCGGATGGTCCGGCTCGCTCACGGTGTAGGACTGGGTCCACCGGTAGCCGGCGTTCTTGATGTCGACCTCGAGCTTGGTCGACAGCGCATTGACGACCGAGATGCCGACACCGTGCAGACCACCGGACACCTTGTAGCCGCCACCGCCGAACTTCCCGCCCGCGTGCAGGACCGTGAGCACGACCTCGACCGCGGACCGGCCCTCGGACTCGATGATCCCAGTGGGGAAGCCGCGGCCGTTGTCGACCACCCGGCAGCCGCCATCGGCGAGCAGCGTGACCTCTACCCGGTCGGCGTGCCCGGCCATCGCCTCGTCGACGGCGTTGTCGACCGCTTCGGTGACGAGTTGGTGGAGTCCGCGTTCGCCGGTGGAGCCGATATACATGCCTGGGCGTTTGCGTACGGCGTCCAGGCCTTCCAGGACTGTGATCGCGCTCGCGTCGTACTCTGGTGCTGATGCTTGGGCCGCCGGCGGCTGGGGCACTTCAGCAGTCGTCACGTGGGGTTGACCTCCTGCCAACAAGACACGCAAAAGCCGCTCCGCGTGGACGTTCGGCGCCCGACGGAACGTGGCGCCCCGGACGGCGGAGCGGCCGTTGAACTTCTGTTCAGTGTACCTGGCCCGGGCTTCAGGACGGCCGCTGGCAGGCCGTAGAAGCGTTTCTCGCCTGAGAAGTGCCGGGACACGTATCCCCCATCACACTCCTGATCTCCGGAGCGGCCTGCGGCGCTTGTGCCGGTCATGAG
>JBOHED010000315.1:0-3342 GCA_050700915.1 Actinopolymorphaceae bacterium
CCTCGATGGCTTCGTACGTGTAGCCGATGCCGTGCTTCTCCACGGCATGCGTCTCGGGGTCCTTGCCCTCACGGTGCACGGTGAACGACGTGGTGTCGTGGAAGTAGCGAGGGATCTCGATCCAGCCCTCGGTGCCACCGATCGCGGCGTCGTTGGGCAGGATGCCGGCGATGGAGCCGGTGAGGGTGGCGACGGCGCCACTGGCGTAGCCGAACGCCATGCCCACGCTGGCGTCGACACCGGTCGGCGCGAGCGTCGCCGTGGCCCGGACCGTCGTGGGCGGCCCGAGCAGGTGGTGCGCGAGGCTGACCGGATAGACGCCGATGTCGAGGAGTGCGCCGCCGGCCAGCGCGGGGGCGAAGAGCCGCCCCTCGGGGTCGTACTCAGCGAGGAATCCCATGCTGGCATGGAGCGTCTGTGGTTGCCCGATGGCACCGTTCGCCACGAGGTCACGCAGCCGCAGGTGCAGCGGATTGCAGCGCATCCACATCGCTTCCATGAAGAACAGCCGCTTCTCCCGGGCGAGGGCGACGAGTTCGCGGGCCTCCCGGGCGTTCGCGGTGAGCGCCTTCTCGCAGAGCACGGCCTTCCCGGCCAGCAGCGCACTACGGGAGGTGGCCAAGTGGTCCGAGTGCGGGGTCGCGACGTAGATGACGTCGACGTCGGCGTCGGCCACCAGGTCGGTGTAGGAGCCGTACGCCCGGCGGATGCCGAACTCCTCGGCGAACGCCTTCGCCCGGTCGAGACTCCGGGAGCCGACCGCGACGACCTCGTGGTCGGGCAGGAGCGCGAGGTCCCTGGCGAACTGCCCGGCGATGTTCCCCGTCGCGATGATGCCCCAGCGAATCCGCGGGTGCATGCCGTGTCCTCCTGTCGTCGCGGCCAGGTCCCAGGCCCAGGTGTGCCCAGGTGTGCCCGGTTTGCCAGGTGAGGCAGATGTGACTGACGTACGACGCTACTTGGCCGTCCTCCGCGGCCACGGGTGAGCATTCAAGACTTGGTACCAAGCGTCCGGTACCGGTCCGGCTAGACACCGGCAAACGTCAAATACTGGTTGCGCGGTGCACTGCGTAACCTCCATAATCGGTACGCAGGTTTCGCGCGGGACATACCC
The DNA here is from genome assembly GCA_050700915.1 of Actinopolymorphaceae bacterium. GTDB lineage: Bacteria > Actinomycetota > Actinomycetes > Propionibacteriales > Actinopolymorphaceae > Thermasporomyces. The sequence continues at coordinate 1,115 of JBOHED010000315.1, forward strand.
GCTCCATGACCGGAGGTGTTTCGCAGATGAGTACGACAGCCGTCGGCAGGCTCGGTGTGGTCGCGATCGACTGCCCCGAGCCGCGGGTCCTGGCCGAGTTCTACCGAGGTGTCGTGGGCGGTGAACCCGAAGGGGACGACGAGTGGGTGACACTCCAGAACGGAGCGGACGTCTCCGTGGCGTTCCAACGAGCGGACGAATGGACGCCCCCGGTGTGGCCCGGTGCCGACTCTCCGCAGCAGGCGCATCTCGACGTCTATGTGCCGGACCTCGACGAGGGCGAGCGCAGAGTGCTCGCGCTGGGCGCGCGCAAGGCGGAGTTCCAGCCGGGAACGTCGTTCCGGGTGTACCTCGACCCGGTGGGTCATCCGTTCTGCCTCTGCGTCGACCAGACCGGCGCCGGGTACTGAGCCTTGGAGTCTTTCCGACGCTATGACGAGGAAAGACTCCAAGGCGCGGGCGTACGTTCTGCCCGGATCCTCGACCGCCGTTGCGGCGACAGTGTCGAGGACGGGTAAAGATCATCATGGAGAAGTCGGGCAGTCCGAGCCGCGCGGGTGCCCGACTTCTTCATGATGATCTTCCTCGGAGGCTTCACGGATGTCCCCACCACGGCAAGGAGCGCTGACGAACCTACGACGCCGACCACGCTGTGATCCGCGGCGCCGGCCGGACGCCGGGGCGGACAGGCGCAGTAGCATGAGCGGGTGAAGGAGTTGACCGGCACCGGTTTTGTCGTACCCGCCGACATCGTGGGAACGACCCAGGCGTGCACGCCATCGAGTGGGTGTCGGTCGGCACCCACCCTGCCGGGATGAGCGGATGTTGTCCCCGGGTCAGGGAGAGCAGCGCCCCGCCCCCGCCTTCGCCGTCCTGGCGGTCGCGTCGTCGGCTGGTGGCATCAGCGCCCTCCGGACCCTTCTCGGCGCACTCAGCAAGGACTTCCCGGTGCCGGTCCTCGTGGTCCAGCACCTGGACCCCCGGCACGAGACCATCCTTCCCGAAGTGCTGGCGCGCAAGACCACGCTCTGGGTGAAGCTGGCCGAGGACGGGGAACACATGACGGCGGGAGTCGTCTACATCGCGCCGCCGAACCGGCATCTGCTGATCGGTCCGGGCGGCAACCTGTCGCTCTCGGAGACCGAGTTGGTCCACTTCGTACGACCGTCGGCAGACCTGCTCTTCGAGTCCGTCGCCGCACATTTCCCGGACCGCGCGGTCGCCGTGGTGCTCACCGGCAGCGGTGCGGACGGGGCCATGGGCGTGCAGGCCATCAAGGCGCGCAACGGCACCGTCATCGTGCAGGACCCTGAGGACGCGGAGTTCACCGGGATGCCGCGCTCGGCGGTGGAGACCAACACGGCCGACTTCGTCCTCGCGCTGGACGAGATCGGTCCGGTCGTCCGGCGCCTGTTCGAGCCGGAGGCCCACCGATGACGGAGACCGACAAGGAACTCAACGAACTGCTCGAGTTCATCCGGGACCTGCGGGGATTCGACTTCAGTACCTACAAACCGTCCACGTTGGGCCGGCGCATCCGCAAACGGATGCAGGACGTCGGCAAGACGTCGTTCGCGGACTACCGCGACCTGCTCGAGACCGACACGGACGAGTTCACCCAGCTGTTCAACACCGTCCTCATCAACGTCACGTCGTTCTTCCGCGACCCCGACGCATGGGAGTTCCTCCGTACCGACATCGTCCCGACGGTCCTGGAGGCCGCCAGGTCCGACGAGGTGCGGATCTGGAGCGCGGGGTGTTCGTCGGGCGAGGAGGCCTACACCCTCGCCATGACCTTCGCCGAGGCGATGGGTGTCGAGGCGTTCAGCGAGCGGGTCAAGATCTACGCCACCGACGTCGACGAGGAGGCGCTGACGTCGGCCCGCCGAGGCGTCTACTCACGCAAGTCGATGGAGGCGGTGCCGGAACCGCTGCGGGAGAAGTACTTCGAGCCCAGTGCTTCCGGCAGTGCGTTCCGCCCTGACGTCCGGCGCCGGGTGATCTTCGGCCGGCTCGACCTGATGACCGACGCCCCGATCTCTCGGCTCCACCTGCTGACCTGCCGCAACACGCTCATGTACTTCAACGCCGAGGCGCAGACCCAGCTGATGCGGCGCCTGCACTTCGCGCTCCGCGACAACGGCGCGTTGTTTCTCGGCAAGGCCGAGATGCTGATGACCAACGGCTCCCGCTTCGTCCCGGTGAACATGCCGTACCGGATCTTCCGC
>JBOHED010000316.1:0-3255 GCA_050700915.1 Actinopolymorphaceae bacterium
GCGAAGACGACACCTCCGGGACGGAGCACGCGGTGTACCTCCTCGAGCGCCCGCAGCCGGTCGGCGCGCTCGGTCAGGTGGTAGAGCGGCCCGAGCAGCAGGACGGCGTCGACGCTCGCGTCGGGCCGCCGCAGCGCCCGTGCGTCACCCGTCGTCGCGCTCGCGAGCGGATGCGTCGGCTGAGCGATCGACGCGGCCTGTGCCTGCTCGACGTGACCGGGGACCGGGTCGACCAGGTGCACCTCGTAGTCCCGTTTCGCGAGCCACAGCGCGTGGACGCCGGCCGCACCCCCGACGTCGAGCACCGTCGCCGGGGCCGCCGGCAGGTGCCGCACGAGGAGGTCCTGCGTACGTACCTGTTCAAGCTCCCCGGCACCGCTGGAGAGCCGGCCGGCCTCGCCGCTGTCGGCGTAGTAGCGGAACATCTCCGGCGGCATCCCACCGTCCACTGCCTTCTCCTTCGTTCGCATCGAGCCCCGGGTGGGAAGGCTTGCAGAGATTCGCCCGTACGCAAAGGAGGTTTCGTCCTATGCCGGAGCGGCGCCAGAGTCCAGGACAGGACCCGCGCGACCGGCCCCAGTTCCGCACCCGGCTGCGTCGCGCGGCCGAGGCCGTGCTCAGCCGGGACGACCCCGACGCCCAGCCGCCACGACGTTCGCCGTACGTCCTGCGGACACCCGACCTCGACACCGGTCCCGACCTGCGCCGGGCGCTCGACTTCCTGCTCCGACTCGGGGAACTGCTGCTGCGCAGCGGCGCCGGTGCGGTCGACGTCGAGGCGTCGATCGTCGCCTGCGCCACCGCCCTGGGCCTGCGGGACGTGGAGGCGTCCGTCACCCACACCGAGGTGCTGGTGTCCGTCGCTGTCAGGGACTCCGACGTTCCGGTCACCGACCTGCGCAACGTCAGGGTCCGCGCCGTCGACCACAACCGGCTCGGCGCCCTGCACCAGATGGTCCTGGGACTGACCGAGGGCGTACTGACACCCGTGGAGGCGTACGCCCGGCTGGAGATCATCGTCCGCTCGGCCAAGAGGTACCCGAGGTGGGTCGTCACAGGTGCCTGGGGAGTGCTGGCGAGCGCCGTCGCGGTGCAGTTGGGTGGCGGCTGGCTGCTCGCGTTGATCACGTTCGGCGCGACGGTGGTCATCGACCGGGTAGGCCGGCGGCTGGCCCGCCGCAACGTCCCCGACTTCTACCTCAACTTCATCGGCGCGGCGATCGCCACCGCCGTCGCGGCCGTCCTCACCGCCACCGGCGTGTCCGTGCAGCCGGCCCTCGTCGTGGCGGCCGGGGTGGTGCTCCTCCTGCCCGGACTGGCGTTGCTGTCCTGCGTCCAGGACGCGTTGACGGGCTACGTCGTCACCGCCTCCGGCCGGGCGATGGAGGTCCTGATCCTGGCGGCCGGCATCACCGGCGGGGTGGCGATGGCCCTCGTCATCGCCCGGCAGCTGGGCGTCATCATGCCGGTCCAGCCGCCGGCTCCGTTCACGGTGGCGGGGCTGCCGCACCGGTTCGTCTCGGCCGGCATCGTGGCGGGCGCCATGGCGGTCGGGGTGTACGCACCGATCCGGTTGCTCCCGGCCGCGTTCCTGCTCGGCGGTGGCGGCTACACGGCGTTCCTCGCGCTGAACGAGCTGCTGATGTCGCCGTCGATGGCGCGCGCCCTCGTCGCGGTCGCCGTCGGCGCGTGCGGCTACGCGTTCGCGCTGAGGCGGCGGCTGCCCGCGCTCACCGTCGTACTCCCCGCGATCATCCCGATGCTGCCCGGTCTCACGATCTACGGCGCGATGCTGCAGCTGACCCAGGGCGACAGCATCAGCGGTGTCACGGGTCTCCTGCACGCGGCGACGGACGCGCTTGCGCTCGCGGCCGGCGTCATCCTCGGCGAGTTCCTGGGCCAGCCCCTGCGTCGCCAGCTCAGTCGGAGGGAACGCCGGTACGCAGGCCCACGCCTGATGGGTCCGCTCCGGGTGGTGCCGCGCAGGGGGGCTCCACGCAAGGGGGCTCCACGCCAGGAGCGCCGCGATCGGCCAGCCGGAGTGCGCTCCGGCTGGTGACGGGTGGGCAAGGATGGAGGTCCCCGACCTCGTAGGAGTGACGATGACGAGCACCACCCGCCCCCTCGGACGTAGCGGCCTCGCGGTCAGCCCGATCGGCTTCGGCTGTTGGGCGATCGGCGGTCCGGCGTTCCGGGACGGAAACCCGATCGGCTGGGGGAAGGTCGACGACGACGAGTCGGTCGCGGCGGTCCATGCCGCCCTCGACGCGGGCGTGACGTTCTTCGACACCGCCAACATCTACGGCGCCGGGCACAGCGAACGCGTGGTCGCCCGGGCGCTGGCCGGCCGCCGCGACGAGGTGGTGATCGCGACGAAGTTCGGCAACATCTTCGACGAGGCGACCAAGCAAGCCACCGGGCGCGACGCGTCGCCCGCGTCGATCCGCGCGCAGTGTGACGCGAGCCTCGACCGGCTCGGCGTCGACGTGATCGACCTGTACCAGTTCCACATGGGCGACTACGACCCCGCTGCCGCCGAGACGGTGGTCGCCACGTTGGAGGAGCTCGTCGACGCCGGCAAGATCCGGTCGTTCGGCTGGAGCACCGACGATCCCGAGCGGGCGAAGGTCTTCGCGAAGAGCCCGCACTGTGCCGCGATCCAGCTGCACGCCAACGTGATCGACGACAATCCCGCCATGGTGGAGCTGCTCGAGTCCGCCGGGCTCGCCGGCATCAACCGGGGGCCGCTCGCGATGGGCGCACTCACCGGGAAGTTCTCGCGGGACACGACGTTCGCCGCCGACGACGTACGCCAGCGCTTCGACTTCGCCGGCAAGGAGGGGCGCACGCTCGGCGCGCTCGACCGGATCCGCGACGTCCTCACCTCGGGCGGCCGTACCCTCGCGCAGGGCGCGCTGTGCTGGCTCCTCGCCCGGACGCCCGCGTTCGTACCGATCCCCGGGATTCGTACTGTCGCGCAGGCCAAGGACAACGCCGGGGCGATCGACCACGGTCCGCTGGGTGCGCGGGAGATGGCCGAGATCGAGCAGATCCTCGCTCAGCTCGGGCTGCGGTGACGGGCCCCACGCCCGGGAAGGCCGGGCGCGACGTCCTCGTCTCGCACGCCAGCTTCGACGGCCACTGGTCATGGGTCGCCGAGGCGTTCCGGGTCCAGTGGCCGCCGGGCGCCTGCCCGTTGGAGTGCGTACGCCTGGACGTCGGCGACGCCCGGCCGGCGCACGAGGCGGTCGGCGA
>JBOHED010000317.1:0-4449 GCA_050700915.1 Actinopolymorphaceae bacterium
GGGCGTGATCTCCCGCGGCCGGCTGGTGGCGGAGACGACCGTCGCCGACCTGGGCCGCGGTGGCTCGCTCCGCATCGTCGCGAACCCCGCCGAGGTGGCGCGCGACCTCGTTGCCGCGCTCGCCGGACCGGACCGGGTACGCCTCGACGGCGACGCGTTGGCCGTGGACATCGACGCGTCGAAGGCCGCCTGGGTCAACACCGAACTCGTCCAGGCCGGAATCTCCGTCAGCGAGATCCGCTGGAGTGAGCCCGACCTCGAACAGACATTCCTCGAACTGACAGGAGAGCCGACTCATGTGGGGTAACGTCCGCGCCGAACTCGCCAAGCAGGTGCGCCGTCCCGCCGCCTGGATGCTCCTGGTCATCGGGGTCCTGCTGAGCCTGACGTTCGCCTACCTCATTCCGTACGCCGGTTATGCCGATGGCACCTCGGGCTCCTCTGGCTCCTCTGGCCCGCCCGGGAGCGACGCCGGGTTGGCTGCCATGCTGCCCGACACGTTCGTGGGCAACGCGATCGGCGGGATGCCGGTCTTCGTCGGGGCGCTCGCGCTCATCTTCGGGGTGCTCGTGACCGGCAGCGAGTACGCCTGGGAGACGTGGAAGACCGTCTTCGCGCAGGGGCCGTCCCGGTGGGGTGCGTACGCCGCCAAGGTGGTGACGGTCGCCGCCGGTGTCGCCGTCCTGGTGGTGGCGCTGTTCACCGTGTCGGCTGGCGCGAGCGCCCTCGTCGCCACCGTCGAGGAACAGCCACTCGACTGGCCGAGCGTGACCGACATCGCGCTCGGTCTGGGCGCCGGCTGGCTGATCACGATGATGTGGGCGGCGTTCGGCGTGCTGCTGGCGGTCCTGCTGCGCTCGGTGGCGCTGCCGATCGGCCTCGGACTGGTCTGGCTGCTGGCGGTCCAGAACCTCCTCGCCGGCATCGCCGCACCGCTGCTCGACTGGATCGCGGAGCTGCAGAAGGGCCTGCCCGGTCCGAACGCCGGCTCGCTCGTCGCGTCGCTGGGCGCGTCGGACACGCCTGGCGTCGCCGAACTCGTCGGGTCGGGCCAGGCCACCCTTGTGGTCACTGTGTACCTCCTGGCGTTCACGATGGTCGGTGGCTTGCTACTCCACCGGCGCGACATTCTGTGAGGATGCGGGACAGATGAGACTCTCGAGATCGCTGATCGGCGACATCGTTCTCTCGCTCGTGCTCACCGTGATCGGGCTCGTCGGGACGACGGCCGCGAACGCGTTCATGTCGCCCGACCGCCCGATCGACGCCGCCGGCTACGGCCTGGTGATCGCCACGGGTCTCGTCCTGTCCGTACGCCGGCGGTGGCCGGTCGTCACACTGGCGGTGGCGACGCTGTGCGCCTCGGCCTATCTCGTGCTGGGTTATACGTACGGACCGATCCTGTTCTCGTTCTTCGTGGCGGTCTACACCGTGGCCCGGCACGTACCGCTCGCGAGGGCCTGGCCGCCGTCCGCGGTGGCGCTGGCGCTCCTGCTGACGCACATCTTCACCAACAGTGCGGCCCTCCCCGGTCTGCAGGGCCTCGTCCCCGGTTCCGCGTGGGTGGTGGTGCCGTTCGCGATCGGTGTGACCGTACGCATGAGCCAGGAGGCGGTGGCCCAGGCCCGGGCCGAGACGGTCCGCCAACACGTCGACGAGGAGCGGTTGCGGGTGGCGCAGGAGGTGCACGACGTGGTGGGCCACGGGCTCGCGGCGATCAAGATGCAGGCCGACGTCGCCCTGCACGTGCTGCCGAAGCGCCCGGAGCAGGCGGAGGTCGCGTTGAACGCGATCAGCCGGACCAGTACCGCGGCCCTCGACGAGCTCCGCGCGACACTGGCGGTGGTGCGAAGGACAGGGACGGACGCCGAGCGGACACCGGCGCCCGGGCTGGAGCGGCTCGACGAGCTCCGCCAGCGCATGAGCGACGCCGGTGTCGACATCCACCTGGAGGCCTCCGGCGAACGCCGCGCCCTTCCGGCGGCGGTCGAACTGGCCGGTTACCGGGTCGTGCAGGAGTCTCTGACCAACGTGCTGCGGCACGGCGCGGAGAAGGTTGCCACCGTACGGATTGGTTACCAGACTGACGCCGTGACCCTGGCGATCTCCAACCCTGTGGGAGCCGTACGCAGCCGCGGCGGTGGGCTCGGCATCCCCGGTATGCGGGAGCGGGTCGAGGCACTCGGCGGAGAGTTCACCGCCGGACCCACCGGCGATGGGCGCTTCATGGTGCGGGCGTCGATCCCGATCGGAGGTACGACGTGATCAGGGTGTTGATCGTCGACGACCAGGACCTGGTCCGGTTGGGCCTGCACACTCTGGTGGACAGCGAGGACGACCTGGAGTTCGCCGGCGAGGCAGGAGACGGACTCGGCGCCGTGGCCATGGCCCGGGAGCACCGGCCCGACGTCGTCCTGATGGACATCCGGATGCCCGGCGTCGACGGGCTGGAGGCGACCCGGCGGATCTGCGCCGACCCGGAGCTCACCGACACGAAGGTCATCGTGTTGACGACGTTCGAGCTCGACGAGTATGTCTTCGACGCGTTGCGCTACGGCGCGAGCGGCTTCCTGCTCAAGGACACCAAGCCTGCGGAGCTGCTGCAGGCGATCCGGCTCGTGGCCGAGGGTGGCGCGCTGCTGTCGCCCTCGGTGACGCGGCGGGTGGTGCGGGAGTTCGCCTCCCGGTCGCCGCGCGCGGTGAAGCCGCACCCGCAGCTCGACACCCTCACCGACCGCGAACGTGAGATCGTCGGCCTGGTCGGCGAAGGGCTGAGCAACGACGAGATCGCGGGGCGGCTGGTCGTAAGCCCCGCGACGGCACGTACGCACGTCAGCCGCGCGATGATCAAACTGGCGGCCCGCGACCGCGCCCAGCTCGTCGTGTTCGCCTACCAGTCCGGCCTCGTCAGCTAGTGGTCATTTGCAGGATTTGCAGGATTTGCAGGAGCAGGGGAGCTGGCGGTGATTGTCGCGCACCGAGGCGCGTCGGGTGATGCACCGGAAAACACCCTTGCCGCATGCGAGGCGGCAATCGCCCAGGGTGCCGACGTCATCGAACTCGACGTACGCCGCACTGCCGACGGTGAGCTTGTCGTCTTCCATGACAACGATCTGGTCCGTACGACCGACGCCAAGCAGGTCTTCCCCGACCGTTCACCGTGGCGCGTTCGCGACTTCACCTTTGCCGAGCTGCGACGTCTCGATGCCGGTCGATGGAATGACGAGCGGCACGCCGGTCAACGGATACCCACTCTTGACGAGTCATTGGATCTCGTCGGTGATCGGGTCGGGCTCCTGATCGAGCTGAAACGACCGTCGGAGGACGAGCACCTGCTCGGCGCGCTGGCGTCCTGCCTCGATCGCCATGGCCGTGGGGGATCGGGCGATGGTGTCGACGATCGCGTCGGCGGGGGAGTCGTCGTGGCGTCGATCGAGCGCGCCTATGTGTCCCGCTACAAGGAACTTCACCCCGAGACCACAGTGGCAGCACTGACGGTGCGCGCGCACACGGAGTTGTCCGAACTCGAGGAGATTGCCCGCTACGCCGCCTTCATCGGCACCGGACAGGCACGATTCCCGCAGGAGCACGTCGAACGGGTGCACGCGCTCGGCCTTGGTGTGCTCACCAACACCAGCACCGCCGCCGACGTACGCGAGATGACGGCCCTCGGCGTCGACGGTGTGGTCACGGACTACCCGGCTCGGATGGTCACAGCTTTGCGGAACGAGCACGCGCTCTGGATCGAGGCCGAGGCGCTTCTGGAAAGGTGTCGCTCGAGCTGCCCGATGGAAGTCCAACCCAACAAGGGGATGAACGGCGGCAAGTGGTCCGGCGACGCCCAGCTCCTCATCGTCGCCACGGGTCGCGGCGACACCGTAGAGCTCACGTTCGACTCAGGTGGACACGGCGCGCGCAACCTCGCCTTGACGGTGACTGCCTCGCCGGAGGGCGGCATCTACCAACTCTCGGTCGACGGCGACCCGCTCGGCCCGCCCGTCGACACCTACCGTCCCGCAGTGGCCCGGCAGACGTTGGACTTCCCGGACCTGCGGCTCGCCGATGGTACGCACGTGCTCCACGCCAGGGTGACCGGAAAGAACCCGCAGTCGACAGGGCACACCCTCGGCCTGGATGTCCTGGAGCTCAGGACGCCTGGCTCGGCGCGGGCCTGAACCGTCTCCACGCCCGGGAGATGCTGGAGTAGTGCACGACAAGGCCCGCCATGCATGACAATGCCCGCGCCGTGGTGGGTTTCGGGCCACTTCGAGTGGGCGAAAATCCACGAGGCGTCGGGTGGCGGGATGGCCGGCACCTCGGCTACCTCACCGGGACCGGCGCGGGCGGGTGGTCGGGTAGCCGGCGAGGCCGGTGTCGAGCAACGCGAACGCCTGTCTGGCCTGCGTCCGGAGCCGTCGCCTGAGCGGTGGTCCGCTCCTGCCTGCGAGC
>JBOHED010000318.1:0-6314 GCA_050700915.1 Actinopolymorphaceae bacterium
CTGTGACGAGGAGAGCATCGGGTTGACAGTGGGCTGGCCGGCGACCGAGATGCCGTATTCGGTCTCGATGCCCATGACCCGGTGCACGCTCATGAGTCGAGGCTACCCGGCCACAGTGCGCGACCACCGCCGCATCCGTACGCTGCCCGAAGATCGGCTACGACACACCAGGACCGACACAACCGAACGGACGTCAGGGCCTGGACGAACGCGGAGTCGGTCCGTCCAGGCCCTGAAGGCGTTGGTGCGCACAGTCAGAGGTACTGGCCGGTGTTGGCTACCGTGTCGATGGAACGGCCGGCCTCGGATCCTTCCTTGCCCTGGATGAGGGTACGGATGAAGACGATCCGCTCGCCCTTCTTACCCGAGATCCGCGCCCAGTCGTCGGGGTTGGTGGTGTTGGGCAGGTCCTCGTTCTCCTTGAACTCGTCGACGCAGGCCTGCAGAAGGTGCTGGATCCGGATCCCCTTCTGCTGCAGCTCGAGGAAGTCCTTGATCGCCATCTTCTTGGCCCGGTTGACGATGTTCTCGATCATCGCGCCGGAGTTGAAGTCCTTGAAGTACAGGACCTCCTTGTCGCCGTTGGCGTAGGTGACCTCGAGGAACCGGTTGTCGTCGAGTTCGGCGTACATCCGCTCCACCGCGCGCTGGATCATGCCCTGCACGCAGGCGTTGGGGTTGCCGCCGAACTCGCCCACGTCGTCGGGGTGCAGTGGCAGCCCGGCGGTGAGGTATTTGGCGAAGATGTCGCGCGCGGCCTCGGCGTCCGGGCGCTCGATCTTGATCTTGACGTCGAGCCGGCCCGGCCGCAGGATCGCCGGGTCGATCATGTCCTCACGGTTGGAGGCGCCGATGACGATGACGTTCTCCAGCCCTTCGACGCCGTCGATCTCGCTCAGCAGCTGCGGCACGATGGTGTTCTCGACGTCGGAGCTCACACCCGAGCCGCGGGTGCGGAACAGCGAGTCCATCTCGTCGAAGAACACGATCACCGGTGTGCCCTCGCTGGCCTTCTCGCGCGCTCGTTGGAACACGAGGCGGATGTGCCGTTCGGTCTCACCGACGTACTTGTTGAGCAGCTCCGGGCCCTTGATGTTGAGGAAGTAGCTCTTGCCCTCGGTCTTGGCGTCGCGGACGGCCACCTGCTTGGCGAGCGAGTTGGCCACCGCCTTCGCGATGAGGGTCTTGCCGCACCCTGGCGGGCCGTAGAGCAGCACGCCCTTGGGTGCCTTGAGCTCGTGCTCCTTGAACAGGTCGGCGTGGAGGTACGGAAGCTCGACGGCATCCCGGATCTGCTCGATCTGGCCGCGGAGCCCGCCGATGTCTTCGTACTGGATGTCGGGGACCTCTTCGAGGATGAGCTCCTCGACCTCGGTCTTGGGGATGCGCTCGTAGACGTAGCCCGACCGCGGCTCGAACAGCAACGAGTCGCCGGCCCGGATGGGGGTGTCGCGCAAGGGCTCGGCGAGCCGGGCGATGCGTTCGTCGTCGGTGTGACCGATGACGAGGGCGCGTTCGCCGTCCTCGAGCAGCTCCTTGAGCATGACGACCTCGCCGACCTGCTCGTAGCTGAGCGCCTGGACGACGTTGAACGACTCGTTGAGCATGACCTCCTGGCCGGGGCGCAGCTTGTCGAGGTCGATGCTGGGGCTCACCGTGACGCGGAGCTTCCGGCCACCGGTGTAGACGTCGACGCTGTCGTCGTCGTTGGTGCTGATGAAGATCCCGAAGCTCGCGGGCGGCTGGGCGAGCCGGTCGACCTCTTCCTTCAGCGTGACGATCTGTTCCCGGGCCTCGCGAAGCGTCGCGGCCAGACGTTCGTTCTGCGCCGTGACGTTGGCGAGCATCGCTTGTGCCTCGGCGAGCCGCTGCTCCAGCTGACGGCTCTCCCTCGGCTGCTCCGAGAGGCGACGCCGAAGGGCGGCAACCTCTTCCTCGAGGTAGGTGATCTGGCTGGCGAGCTCGTCCGGCGAGCGCGCCGCACGTCTGTCATCGTGTGCGGGCACGTCCCTCACCTCCCCAGTCCGGTGGCCATGGGCATCCATGGTCCACGTCTAGCTGGTGGTTCAACGCCGAACCACCGGGCCGACTTCATTGACCCTATATCCGGGGTGCCGACAGGTCATGCCCACGAGGCCGCAGGTCATGATCCGATGGCGAATTGTGGCCGTTCGGCACGTCGTCGTCGTGCGCCCTATGGCCGCTTGCTCCCGGGATCCGCCACGGTGCTGCTGTCGGGACCTCCCGCGTTCACACCGGGTCCATCCTCACCGGACGGGCCATCCTCACCGGACGGACGGGGGCCTGCGTAGTCCTCGCCGTAGGCGCCCGGCGCCGGGCGCCGGCGCCTGAGTGGGACGGTGACGCCTGGCGCCAGCCGACGGGTGGTCACAAGGAACCCGGTGTGCCCGATCATCCGGTGGTCCGGGCGTACGGAAAGTCCTTCGACGTGCCAGGTACGGACCAGAGTCTCGCTGGCCGACGGCTCGGTGAACCCGCCGTGGGCGCGAGCAGTCTCCACGACCTTGGAGAGCTGTGTCGTCGTCGCGACGTAGCAGCACAGTACGCCGCCAGGGCAGAGCGTGTCAGCCGCCCAGTCGAGGCACTCCCAGGGGGCGAGCAGGTCAAGGACGATCCGGTCGACAAGGGGCGATCTCGGCGCGTCGAGGACATCGCCGACAGTGAGATCCCAGGTGGCCTGCGGCCAGCCGAGAAACCGTTCCACGTTGCGCCGGGCGATGGCGGCAAAATCCTCCCGGCGTTCGTACGACGAAACCCGTCCAGCCGGCCCCACCGCCCGCAGCAACGCGCAGGTGAGTGCCCCGGAACCCGCCCCGGCTTCGACGACGTGCGCGCCCGGGAAGATGTCGGCCTGGATCAGGATCTGGGCGGCGTCCTTGGGGTAGACGACCGTCGCCCCCCGCGGCATCGAGAGCACGAAGTCGGCGAGAAGCGGCCGGAGGGCGAGGTAGGGCACGCCGCCCGTGGACTTCACGACGACACCCTCGGGCCGGCCGATCAGCTCGTCGAGTGCGAGCCCGCCGCGATGAGTGTGGAAGACCTTGCCGGGCTCCAGGGTCACCAGGTGGCGGCGGCCCTTCGGATCCTCCAGGCGTACCTGGTCACCTGCCTGGAGGAGGCGGCCCGTATGGGTCTCCGGGTCAGGCCCGTTCCTCGGCTGGGGCATCGGCTGGGGCACGGCGTCTGGCTCGGGCGACGGTTCCGGGATTTGTGAGGCCTCGGGATCGGCGGGGTCGTTCGACGGCATGGCGGGCAAGCGTAGCCAGGGCTGGTCCTGCGTCAGGCGTTGGCCAGTGCGGCGTCGACGTCGGCGGTGGCAAGGACGCCGTAGATGCCGCCGTCGGCCTCGACGAGCAGGTATTCGGTCGCGGGCATGCCGCCCATGGCGCGGACCAGTTCCTCCCCGCCGAGCTCGACACTGAGCACCAGCGCGGGTTCGAGGCGACGTGCCACATCGCCGATCGTGATCCATGGCCGCCGGTGCTCGGGTGTGGCGAGGACGGCGGCCTCACTCACCAGGCCGGTCGGCCTGCCTTCACTGTCGACGACGACGAGTGAACCCGCGTGGGAGTCCTGCGCCCGCCTGATCGCCTCCGAGAGCGGCAGTGCGGACGGGACGGGAACGCCGCGGCGAGCCAGGTCACGGGCATGCAGGGCGGGCAGCCTGCCCCGGATCCGTGCGGACATCAGCGCCTGGGTGGACCCGGCCCACAGGAACAACGCGAGGATGACGCTCCACACGATGGCTATCGGGTCCGGACTGCCGCCGGCACCCGCGAGGTAGATCCAGGGCAGTGCGAGGACGAGTACGGCGACGGCGCGGCCCGCCCACCCCGCGACCTTGGTGGCCAGGTGCGGGCGCTTCGTCACAGCCCACACGCCGGCGCGCAGCATCCGGCCGCCGTCGAGGGGCAGGCCGGGGAGAAGGTTGAACAACCCCACGAGCAGGTTGGCCCACGCCAGCTGGAACAGCGCGAGCTCGAGCAACGGAGGCTCGGCGACCTGTGTCACGGCGAGCCCGAACGCACCGCCGAGAGCGAGGGAGGTCAAGGGCCCCACCACGGCGACCGCGAACTCGCGCCACGGCGACTCAGGCTCCCGCTCGATCTCAGACAGGCCACCGAGGAACTGCAGGGTGATCGCCCGGACGGGGAGGCCGAACCTCTTCGCGACGAGGACGTGGGCGATCTCGTGGACCAGCACCGACGCGTACAGCAGCACGGCGAAACCGAACGCGGCGACGAACGACCACCGACCGAGGCCCGGCACCTGCTGGTCGATCCATGGGCGGAAGAGGAACGCGATAAGCAGGGCGACGAAGACCCACGAGACGTTGACGTAGATGGGTACGCCGGCCACCCGGGCGATCTGCAACGCACCCGGGCGACGCTTCGGCTCGCGGTTCTGGTCGCGCGAGCCCAGCGGCTGGCTCACCTTCGGCCCCCGTTCACTCCACCTAGTCGGCGCGTCCGCGCCGGATTGTCGGGATTTCCCGCGGTCCTCTCCCCTTCATCCTGCGCCATCGGCTGACTCGTGCCTGCTCTCGTCGGAAGGTCAACGCGTTCGTTTCGCGAACGAGCAGATCATGGCAGGATGTTCCCGGTCGGTGCGTTTCGCGCTGCTCGTGCTCCCACGCTATCGCTCCGAGCGGTGAACCGGCGGGTCGCATCCGGAGCCCCCGGCGGGTCGCATCCGGAGGGCTGTCAGTGGGCTGCCCTAGGCTGAACGACCATGATCGCAGGAGAGTCGGACACCGGACTGAGCACTGTCCCCGGCACCGCGTCGGATCTCGCCGCCGACCCGGACGCGCCGCCGGTCCGGATCGGCGTTTTGTCACCTTCGCGAGCAAGTGACTTCCTCACCTGCCCCCTTCGCTACCGGTTCCGGGTGATCGACCGGATCCCGGAGCGTCCGAGCCCGGCGGCGGCCCGCGGCACGGTCGTCCATGCCGTGCTGGAGCGCTTGTTCGACCTGCCGGCGGAGGGCCGCACGGTCGAGCAGGCCACCACCTTGATCGCGCCGCAGTGGTCCGCGTTGGTCGAGGCCGAGCCCGAGTTGGCCGAACTCTTCGGCGGCGACGGCGGTGAGATGGATCCCGACCGGCTCGACGAGTTCTTCGCCGAAGCCCGGGGCCTGCTCGACCGCTACTTCCAGCTGGAGGATCCCACCCGCCTCGAGCCCGTCGAGCGCGAGATGTACGTCGAGTGCCTGCTCGAGTCCGGTCTCATGCTGCGGGGTTATGTCGACCGGCTCGACGAGGCACCCGACGGTGCGCTTCGGGTGGTCGACTACAAGACCGGCAAGGCGCCAGGCCAGGGATACGAACAACGCGCGATGTTCCAGATGCGCTTCTACGCGCTGGTCCTGTGGCGCCTCCGCGGAGTCGTGCCGAAGCAGCTCCAGCTGGTCTACCTCGGCAGCGGTGACGTCCTGCGGTACGCGCCGGACGAGCAGGATCTGCGGGCGACCGAGCGCAAGTTGCGGGCGCTGTGGACGGCTATCGAGCGGGCGCGTACGACCGGCGACTGGAAGCCGAGTCCGGGACCGCTCTGCCACTGGTGCGACCACAAGTCCCGTTGTCCCTCGTGGGGCGGCACGCCGCCACCGCTGCCTGCCGCCGAGGACAGTGGCGTGGACGCCGGTGGGATCGACGCCGGCGGGTCCGAGGCACCGTCACCGCACAGCTCGCCGGTAGACATCTGAGCGTCGTACGTAGGAGGGTCCGCCCTCCGGTGGAGGCCGGGTGAACGGATCTCGGTACCGGGGAGGAGGGCGCGGGTCCGGGCCGCCACCTACGCTCGGGTCCGTGCAGTACCGCACCGGGGTCCTGGAGTGGATCCGGACTCACCCTCGCCACTTCGACGCGGCCATCGCGGCGACGATCCTGCTGGCCAACCTCGTCGGCATGTCCAGTCGCACCTACGCCGGGGTGACGTTTCGCGAACCCGACCTCGTGAGCCTCGTCCTCAATGTCCTGTGTGCCGCCCCGCTGGCGTTTCGCCGGCAATACCCGGCCGCGGTCGCCTTCGTCTCCATCTCGTCGTACATGGCTCTGGGCTTCTTCGACTACAGCTCGTTCGCCGGTTCCCTGGCGATGCCGATCGCGATCTACACCCTGGGGACGACGGCGGCGACCGTTCCCGGGCTCGCGATCGTGCTCGCGAGCGCGGTCGCGTCGGTGATCTATCTCGAGGCCAACCGGGAGAAGTTGGCGGCGGCCGGCGTCGAGCCGAACGTCTGGTACTTCGGCTCCCAGTTCGTGATCACCATCGGCCTGTGGATCATCGGGCGTA
>JBOHED010000319.1:0-4102 GCA_050700915.1 Actinopolymorphaceae bacterium
GAGGTTGACGGGTGCAGCGAGGTCGTCGCGGCCGATCAGGAACTCGACCGCCCGCACCAGGTCCTGGTCGTGGATCCACGAGACGTACTGCGCCCCGCCCGCCACGGGACCGCCGAGTCCCAGCCGCGCCATGCCGAGCATGACGTCGAACACCCCACCTCGGTCCGGGCTCATGACCATGGCCGTCCTCAGCGCCACCTTGCGGGTGCGCGGGGTGTCGGCCTGCTGCTGGGTACGCTCCCACGCCTTGGCGATGTCGACGCTGAACGCCCAGTAGGTGGGGACGTCGGGCTCGCTTCCGCCGATGGTGCCCGTCGCCTCGTCATTGGGCGCGTCGAAGCGGTGCGCATAGATCGTGGCGGTGCTCATCTGCAGCCACACCCGTGGCGGCGTCTCCGCCTGCTCGATGGCCTCGCCCACCGCGCGGGTGGAATCCACCCGCGAGCCCATCATCGTCTGCAGGTTGGCGTCGGTGTAGCGACAGCTCACGCTGCGCCCGGCCAGGTTGATCACCGCGTCACAGCCGTCGAGTTCCTTGGTCCACGCCCCTTGCGTACGACCGTCCCAGCGTTCGTGGCGGGCGCCCGGCTCGAGACCTCGGCCATCGCCTCGGCTAAGGATGACGACTGCGTGCCCCGACCGCACCAGCGCGCGACTCAGGATGCGTCCGACCTGGCCGGTACCACCAGGAATCACGACCTTCACGGTTCGCTCCCCTCGCCGTGGCTGTCCATCCCGGTGGGTCAGAACCCCAGGCGGCGGAGCTGTTTGGGGTCGCGCTGCCAGTCCTTCGCCACCTTCACGTGCAGGTCCAGATAGACCGGCGTTCCCAACAGCGCCTCGATCTGGTGCCTGGCGCGGGTGCCGACGTCGACCAGCCGGCGCCCCTTCGTACCGATGACGATCGCCTTCTGGCTGTCGCGTTCGACGTAGAGGTTGGCGTAGATGTCGAGCAGCGGCCGGTCGGCCTTCCGTCCCTCGCGCAGCCCCATCTCGTCCACCACCACGGCGATGGAGTGGGGCAGCTCGTCGCGTACGCCCTCCAGCGCGGCCTCGCGGATGAGTTCCGCGGCCAGGACCTCTTCGGGTTCGTCGGTCAGGTCCCCTTCGGGGTAGAGCTGCGGCCCGGCGGGCAGTTGGCCGATGAGGAGGTCGGCGAGCAGGTCGACCTGGAAGCCGGAGGTCGCCGACACGGGGACGATCTCGTCCCACTCGATCCCGGCGTCGTCGGCGAGCTTCGACACCGCGATCAGCTGCGTCGACATCGCTGCCCGGTCGACCAGATCGGCCTTGGTCACGATCGCGACGGTCGGCCGCCGGCGTACCTTCGCGATCTCACCGGCAAGGAAGCGGTCGCCGGGTCCGATGCGTTCGTTCGCCGGCAGACACACGCCTACGGCGTCGACCTCGCCGAGAGTGGTGAGGACGAGCGCGTTGAGCCGTTCGCCGAGCAGCGTACGAGGCCGGTGCAGACCAGGGGTGTCGACGAGGACGAGCTGCGCCACGGGCCGGTTGACGATGCCCCGGATCGTGTGCCGGGTCGTCTGCGGCCGCGCCGACGCGATCGCGACCTTGCGTCCGACGAGGGCGTTCGTCAACGTCGACTTGCCGGTGTTGGGGCGCCCGACCAGGCACGCGAAACCGCTCCGGAACTCAGGCGTACTCTCGCTCACCTCGCCGATTCTCCTCCTACGCCCGGGTCGGGTCCCGCCCGCCCACTGGTCGTCAGGTCGGTCGGCAGTCAGGATGCCGGCCGTCAGGTCGAGTGCGTCTCGGCGACCGTGCCGTCCGTACCTGCGAGGAGCACCGGGATCCCGGCGCCGCCCAGGTCGCGCACCGCCGCGACGTCCTGGTCGTCCACGTGCACCTGCTCGGACACCAACGCGGCGGCTTCCAGGCCCTCCGCCCCACTGGACACGGCCATGGCCACCGCGAGCCGGAGCGCGGAGAGCCGCAGGGACGGCAGTGCGACAGTGGCGGCCGTGTAGGTGCGTCCGGTGGTGTCACGCACCGCGGCACCCTGCGGACTTCCCGCCCGGGAGCGGGTGGCCCGAGCCAGCGTCACGATCTTCGCGTCCTCGGGATCGAGGTCCTGACTGGTCACGGTCCTGATCCTATGGTGACCTCCAGCGTGGAGGTGGCCGGTGCAGGCCCGTCGGCGTTCGGGCCCGTTCGTACCGCTGAGGCGACCCTAGGATCGAAGCCATGGGACGCGTTGCGGGCAAGGTAGCGATCGTGACCGGCGGTGGCGGCGGTATCGGGCAGGCCGCGGCCCAGCTGTTCTGGGAGGAGGGAGCGTCGATCGTGCTGGTCGACGTCGACGCCGACGAGGCCACGCGCGCAGCCCGTGAGGTCGATGCCGGAGGAGAGCGGGTGCTCGCCCTTGGCGCGCGGCTCGACGAGGAAGCCGAAGCGCGACGGGCGGTGGACGAGACCGTACGCAGGTTCGGCCGGCTCGACATCCTGGCCAACGTCGCCGGAGTCCGCGTCTACGGCCCGGTCACCGAGGCCGACACCGCCTCCTGGGAAACGATCCTGCGGGGGAACCTGCTCCAGGTCGCCTACTGCTCGAAGTTCGCGGTGCCTGCCATGGTCACCTCGGGCGGCGGCGGCAGCATCGTCAACGTCTCGTCGGCGAACGCCCTGCGTGGTCGCAGCGGGATGGCGCAGTACGACACGACGAAGGCGGGCGTCCTCGCGCTCACCAGGTCGATGGCCCACGACCATGCCGCGGACGGAATCCGGGTCAACGCCGTGTGTCCCGGTCCGACGCTCACGATGTTCCACGTACGAAGGCGGGCAGCGGAGACGGGCGAGACGCTCGACGAGGCGCGCGCCGCACTCGCGTCCGGCACGCCGACGTTGCTGAAGCGGCAGGCCGATCCGCGCGAGGTCGGGTACCCGATCCTGTTCCTCGGCAGTGACGAGGCGTCGTACATCACCGGGGCGACGTTGATGGTCGACGGCGGCTACTCGGCGTAACGCAGCCGCACCAACCGAACCAGCTTCACTTGTCGGAGGTATCTCGTCCTAGAAGGCGAGATACCTCTGACAAGTGGCGTCACCGGGTTCTGCGGCAACCGCCGGCCTGCGGATGCGGCGTACGCCGTGATCACGGCGTGGCCAGCGCCTCCGTCGGAGACAGGCGCGCCGCCCGGATGGCCGGATACACACCGGCGAGCCCACCGATCACCAGCGTGGCCCCGACTCCTCCCGCCATGACCCAGGTCGGTACGACGGCCGGCCATACCTGGTAGACGGAGTAGCCCGCGGTGACGGCGACGCCGAGGACCACCCCGGCTATCCCGCCCAGCATCGAGAGCAGCAACGACTCCGCGAGGAACTGCGTACGGATCTGTCCCCTCGTCGCGCCGAGTGCCCGTCGTAGCCCGATCTCGGATCGACGTTCAAGGACCGAGATCACCATGGTGTTGGCGACGCCGACACCGCCGACGAGCAGCGCCACCCCACCGAGACCGAGCAGCAACCCGGTGAACGCGTCTCCCGCCGCCCGCTGGGCGACCAGGGCGTCGGATGGACGCGAGACGTCCACCTCGTTCGGCGCCGCCGGGTTGGCCGTCGCGGCGAGGACCGCCTGGACCGACTCGACCTGGGTGTCGTCGGACCGGGTGTAGACCGTGGTGGGATAGCCGTCGAAGCCGAGGTAGGTGCCCGCCGACTCCCAGCCGACCAGTGCCGCCGAGTCGAGTTCGGGAGCCAGCGGCGCCGGGTCGAGGATTCCCACGACCGTGAACCACTCGCCGCCGACAAGGACCCGCACATCCGGCCCGGCCCTGCCGATGCCGAGGCGTTCGGCAGCCGAGTCACCCAGCACGACCGCCGGGTACCTCCCGGTGGCCGCGTTCAGCCAGGTGCCACTGCGGACGGCCGCGCCAACAGTGTCCGGCAGATCCCTCCGGACGGCGTACGCCGCGATACCACCGGTCTGGGCCTCCGGGATCAGGTCGGTCCGGTACACCTTGGCGTCGCCGACCTGACCGACCGCCGACGTGGACGTGACCGGGCCGATGCGGTCGATCATCGACTCGGCCTCGGTGGGGAGGGTCGCCTCCTGCCCGAACATCGTCTGACCCGGCGACAC
>JBOHED010000320.1:0-2021 GCA_050700915.1 Actinopolymorphaceae bacterium
CCACCGCCGATCAACGTCCATCGGGCACCGAGGACCTCACCGAGCCACCCGAGCACCGGCGAACCCAGCGGCTTGCTGCCGATGAAGACCATGCCGTAGAGAGCCAGCACCCGACCGCGCATCTCCGGCGCAACCGTCAGCTGCATCATCGCGTTGGTCGCGGTGATCAGCGTGAGCTGGACGAAGCCGAGCAGGGGCATGGACACCGCGAAACTGGTGTACGTCGGAAGCAGCCCGGCAACGATCTCCATCGTCCCGAAGATCACCGCCGAGTAGATGACGAGCCGCAACCGCGGGCTTCCCCGGCTGGCAGCCCCCAGCGCTCCGATGACGGCGCCGATGGCCATCGCTGAGCCGAGTACGCCGTACTCGCCCGCCCCCTTGCCGAAGGTCTCGGTCGCCATCAGCGCGCTGGTCAGCTGGAAGTTGAGCCCGAAGCAGCCGACGAAGAAGACGACCGCGAGGACGAGTACGAGGTCCGGCCGGTTGCGTACGTACCGCAGGCCGTCGACCAGCATCCCCGGCTTCCGGGGAACCGGCGTGGGGCTGTGCAACTCGCCCGTTCGCATCTTCGCCAGTGCGAAGATCGTCGCGGCGTAGCTCAGTGCGTTGAGCAGGATGACCCAGCCGGTGCCGACGAACATGATCAGGAAACCGGCCATCGCCGGGCCGAGAACCCGGGCGGCGTTGAACGACGCCGAGTTGAGCCCGACCGCGTTGGAGAGGTCGTCCTTGCCGACCATCTCGACCACGAACGCCTGGCGGGCCGGATGGTCGATCGCCCCCGCGACGCCGAACAGGAACGACAGCAGATAGACGTGCCAAACCTCGACGACGCCGGTGAGATCGAGGACCGCAAGTGCGGCCGCGGCGAGCGCCATGCCGAGCTGGGTGCACTGGAGCACCTTGCGTTTGGCGAACCGGTCGGCGATCAGTCCACCGAACGGAGCGAGCAGAAGGAACGGAAGAAACTGCAACCCGGTCGTGATGCCCAGGGCGACGCCGCTGCCCGCGGTCAGCTGCAGGACGAGCCAGTCCTGGGCGACACGCTGGAGCCAGGTGCCGACGTTGGCGACAAGTGACCCTGCTGCGAAGTAGCGATAGTTGCGGTTCCGGAGTGAGCGGAACATCGCTCTCACGACGCAGCCAGCCTCTCCAAGATCGGCGCCGCCGAGCGCAGGATCTCTTTTTCTTCAGGGGTCAGTTCGTGTAACCGGCGGGCGAGCCAGGCGTCGCGACGTTTGCGGTCGTCGGCGAGGATGCGGCGTCCATCGTCAGCCAGGCGTACGAGCACTTGGCGGCGATCGGTGGGGTGCGGCTCGCGCACCACCAGTCCCAGCTCCTCGAGTGAGGTCACGGTGCGTGTCGTCGACGGGGGACGCACCTTCTCGAATCCGGCGATCTCGCCGATCGTCAACACACCACGACGATCCAGCGTCGCCATGACGCCGAGCTGGTTGGCTGAGAGCTGGTGATCTGCCGCCCGCTGGTTGCGGAGGCGACGGGACAGCCGCATCACGGATATTCGGAGCGCACTTGCAAGGCCCGCCTCAGATCGGACGGGCATGGTTGATGACGGCATGACCGTTAGCGTACCTCATTACCCTTGCTAACGACCAACGAATACGGTACCTCGCGCGCCCCTCGTGCCGAGTTGGTGCGGGGTCAGGTGAGGCCGAGGATCTGGCGGATCGGGTCGATCGCGAAGTAGACAACGAACAGTGCCGCCACGATCCACAGCAACGGGTGGATGTCGCGCGCCTTGCCACGGGCCACGCGGAGGACGACGTACGTCACGAAACCGGCACCGATACCGACGCTGATCGAGTACGTGAAGGGCATCAGGACAATTGTCAGAAATGCCGGAATAGCGATATCTAGTTTGTCCCAGGAGATCTCGGTCACGCGCGACATCATCAGGAACCCGACCACGACCAGGGCCGGCGTCGCCGCTTCGTACGGAATGATCTCGACCAGCGGCGCCAGCACGGTCGCGAGCAGGAAGCAGACACCGGTCACGA
>JBOHED010000321.1:0-9506 GCA_050700915.1 Actinopolymorphaceae bacterium
ACCATCGCGCCGATCGTGTCGACAAGCTGCCGGCGTTCGGCGCCTTTGATGCGTTCGGTCAGGGACTCTTCGGTGTCGTCGTCTTCGACGGGTACGGCGACCTGCGCGATGATCGGGCCCGCGTCGATTCCCTCGTCGACGACGAAGAGCGTCGCACCCGCCACGCGTACGCCATAGGCAAGTGCGTCCCGCGGCGCGTGCATACCGGGGAACGCCGGCAGCAGGGAGTTGTGGCTGTTGACGTAGCGTCCGCCGAACGCCGCCAGGAACTGCTTGCCGACCAGCTTGAGGAACCCCGCCGAGATGACCAGATCGGGTTCGTACGCCTGGACGCGTTCGGTGAGCGCGGCGTCCCATTCCTCCCGGCTCGGGAAGTCCCGCACCCGAAGAGTGAAGGTCGGGATCCCGGCGCGTTCGGCGCGGGCGAGCCCACCGGCGCTGTGACGGTCGGCGCCGACCGCGGCCACGGTCGCGCCGTACGCCGGCTCCCGCGTGGCGTCGAGCAGCGCCTGCAACAGGGTGCCGGTACCAGAGAGCAGGACGACGAGACGGGCAGTCAGAATGGGCTCCTCGCTGCTGGGGATCACCTGCTGGAACGGCGTACGGAAACGGCGTCACAGCCCGGTGACCCGGGGCGCGTACACGTGGAGTTGGACGTTCCGTCACGATAGCGGTAGCCGACAATGACGACAGGAGAAGCCCCTGTGAGCAGTCCCGACGAGCGTCCTGACGCAGCGGACGGCCCGGAGGCCAAGGTCGCGGAAGAGCTGGCGCTCGCCCCGATACCAGCGGAGGGTACGACGGCGCCACCGGACGCCGACCGGGTCTTCGCCCGGCCGCACGCCTCGTCGCCGTACGCCCGGATCGTCACGGCCGCGGCGGTCCATCAGTCCGGTCCCGGCGCCGCTCAGCCCTCCGGTGATCACCACCCGGGCCCGGCCGGTCGCGGAACCGAGTCGCCGGCGACCCACGGCGAAGGGGGACCCGACAGCGGTACGGGCGGCCGCAGGAGTGGATGGCCCGCCAGTGGTCCCGGTGGGACGGCCGGCAGCGAGTCCGACCGTTCGGTCGGCGGGGCCGGTGTTCCCGGCGGCGGCTCTGGTGGGTCTGGCGGCGGCTCTGGTGGGTCTGGCGGCGGCTCTGGTGGGTCCGGCGGCACCGGTGGGTCTGGCGGCGGCACCGGTGGATCCGCGACTCCCCCGGGCGTCGAGCCTGCGCCTCCGGCGCCGCCGACCGACGACGAGGTGAAGCGGATCCGCAACCGTGGCCGGCTCGCCATCCTGTTCGGCCTCACCGGTGTGGTGGCGAGCGTGCTGGCGTTCCCGCTCGGCCTGGCCCTCGGGATCGCCGCGATCGTGTGCGGCGTCCTCGCCCGGCGCGCAGGTCGTCGTACCCACCTCACCGTTCCCGGAGCCACCCCCGGCCTCCTCCTGGGTGTCGTGGCGACCGTGTTCGCCAGCATCCTGACGGTGACCGCCGCGGTGTTCTGGGACGAGGTCGTCGAGTACCAGCAGTGCTTCTCCGGTGCCAACACCCAGACCGCTCGCGAGTCCTGCCAGCAACGCCTGGAGGACCGCATCTACGACCGCATCGGCCCCCTGAACACCCCTCGCTGACCCCTACCACCCTCCCCTCGACGCCCGGGCGTCGAGGAATGATCACGTATGCGTGATCATTCCCAACGATGCACGGCAAATTCGGCGTGCATCGTTGGGACTTGCCGTGCATCGCAAAGGCGTCCGGCGGTCGCCCGGGCCGGTCACCCGGGTCCACAGGTCCGCAGGGTCCACGGCTCCGCAGGTCCGCGCTCACCGCAAACCGGCGGACCCCCTCGCCCGGGCCCATGCCCACAACCGGACCATCAGGACCCCGGCGGCTCCGGAGATCCCGAGGACGCTCATCGCGACGACACCCGACTCCAGCGCGGAGGGCCCGACGTCGGCGAGCCGACCGGGACCCCCCGGCCCCCGCGACACCACCACGGCGAGCGTGAACATCACCCCGGCGGCCACGCCGGCGAGACCACCGCGAAGTGTTGCGGCGTCGATGCCGAACGCCGGATACCGGCGAAGGGCGGCGGCTCCGGCGACCACCCCTGCCGCGATCGGAAGGGCGAGTACGCACATCACCCATCCCGTCGGCGTCTCCGCAACCGGAAGGGCCGCCAACAAAGGGAAAGCCGGAAGCGGTCCCAGCGCGACTCCCGTCGGCGCGACGACCGTGGCGGATCCCACGGCGAACCCAGGCCCGAGCGCGTACGTCCCTGCGTACACCGCGGCATTGGGAACGTAGCCAAGACAGATCGCCAACAGCACCGGGAACCCGCCGATGCCGGGTGCGAGTCCGGCCACGAGATCCGTCAGGCGCCCGACGTGCAGGACCAGCGAGAAGGCGACCAGCACCGCCCCACCGGTGACGAGAGCCACCACGCCCACCACACCGCCGTAGAGGGCCGCCCGCGCTTCCTCTCCTACGAGTCGCCACGCCCGGACGCCGTGCCCACTCACCCGGACGATGCCCGCACCGCCGGCGACTCCTGCGAGAACTCCCGCGTGGACGAACGCCCGCAGCACGTCCGGCGCCGCCCCGTCGGTCCGCGCCAGGAGGGCGATCAGCGCCACCAGTCCTCCGTAGGCCACCGCGAGCACCACCACGCCGACGCAGACGTGGACGACTCGCCGGACCGCGCTCGTCCGTCCGACCCACGCCCCCGCACGGCAGAGGAGGACGAACGGCAGCAGCGAAAGGCCGAGCGGAGTGAGACCGAAGGCGCCGCCCGGCAGGGCGATCGGCACCATGTGCGCGAGCAGCCACGCGTCGATGCCGACGCGGAGCGCGTCCGGCGCCGTACCACCGACCGTGACGAACCATGCGACGACCGCGACGGCCGCACAGGGAAGGGCTCCTGCGAGCGCAGCCCAGCCGGCCGCCAGCACCGCACCAACGGCCGGCGGGCGCGGGAGAGCTGCCACCCGCGACTGATCGGGGACATCCGCTGTGGGACGAGTGAGTACTCCGGCCATCCTCCTCATGGTCGCAGTCCGGATCGGGTCGTCCTGCCCCTGACACGCCGCACCAGGTGACCAGACCAGCTACATTTCGGCCACCAGGCTCGTACACCCGACGAACAACAGGCCGCTCGCCGGGTCCCGCATCGTTACGGATAGGTTCGTACCCAGTCGATCTCTCGAACTGCGGTCAGTCACAGACGCGTATCGCAGCGTGTATCGGGAAGGCAAGTGCAACCTCAGGCTGCGGTGCGGTGTCATGTGGAGTGAAAGTCGGCAGACTGGCGGAGGGCTCATGGCGGATGCCGACGAGTTCGATGCCTTCTACCACGCCACCCGGCAACGGCTCCTCCACCAGATGTACGCAATGACCGGAAACCTGGCTGACGCCCAAGACTGCGTTCAAGAGGCTTACGCGCGGGCCTGGCAACACTGGGCTCGCGTCTCGGATCACGCCAACCCAGAAGCGTGGCTCCGAACCGTCGCTTGGCGCATAGCCGCCAGCCGCTGGCGCAAGATCAAGAACGGGATCGCAGCGATGGCTCGCCACGGGCCGCCGGTGCACGCGCCAGAACCCAGTCCGGACAACGTTGCTCTGGTCGCGGCGCTGAAGGAGATACCAGAGGCACAACGTCAGGCAATCGTGTTGCACCACCTGGTCGGGCTGTCCGTCGAGGAGGTGGCGCGCGAGACCGGCGTGGCGACCGGCACAGTCAAGGCCAGGCTTTCACGGGGGCGCACTGCACTCGCCGAACTCCTTCGGGAGGGCAGCCCGTACGAAAGCTCCGCAGAGGAGACGCAGAATGCCCGCTGACGACGAGCGCGAGGTGACCGAACACCTGTCGCTCCTGCGCGGTGACCTCTCTCAGGTCTCCTGGCGCGACGAGGCCGCCGTGCGCCAGCACGGCGCCCGGCGCCAGATGCGACGCGCGGCCACCACCGGCCTCGCGGTCGTCGCCAGCGTCGGCGTGATCGGTTACGGCGCGGTCGTCGGCATGCCCGGTGACCCCGTGACCCTGGCCAACCCCTTCCTCGCCGCGTCACCCTCCGACGCCGACAAGGCACCCGCGCCGTCCGAGCGCAGGGGCTCGCCGTCGGAGTCGATTGACAAGCCGCCCTCCGCCTGGCCGTTCGAGCCCGATCCGACCTCACCACGATCGCACCTGCCAGGGCACCCAGACTCCGGGCTGCCGACGACACCGAGCCCGGACCCGCGATCCAGCTCGCCGATCACCTCGCCCAGCGAGACGCCCTCACCGACGCCGACGTCCGACTCCCCCACCGCCAGCCCCACCACTCCGGAGCTCACCGCGAAGGCGTTGCTGGTCGATCCGGAGATGCCGAAGGTCAACGACTCGGCCACCACCTGGTCCGCCTCAAGCACCACCGAGGACGAGGGCTCGGCGGCCTCGGTCTGCCAGTCCGCCGACCTCGCGAGCCTGGGCGCCTCGGCGACCGTCCGGCGAGAGTTCACGTGGGGATCGGCCGGGACCGTCACCGGCGTCAACGTGGTCGGTGCGTTCGCGTCCGCGGCCGACGCCACGGCTGCCTACGACACCTACTCGGGGTGGCTCGAAGGCTGCAGCTGGGGTACGCCGCACGGACCCACCGACGTCAGCGTCTCCGCAGGAGCGGCGACCTGGTGGTGGTTCGGCCACGACAACGGTGACTCGAGTGGCGAGATCGAGGTCGTCGGACTGGTCCGCAACGGCGCGTCACTGTCGGTGGTCGTCTGGCACCAGGGCGGCCAGGACTTCATCTACGACACCGACCCGATGGCGCCCGTGCTGCAGGCCAGCGCCGCCCGCCTCACCCCCTGAGGGTCAGCCGCTCGGCGGTCACGTCGACGTCCTCCCCTGAGTTGTTGGAGGATCGTCGGCATTGAAGGCGACGAACCTCCCACAGGTCGCGCAGCCTTCAGCTGCTGCTCAGGCGGTGCTCTCGGCGACCTGGCGGACGAGGCGCGCGGTCTCACTCGGCGTCTTGCCGACCTTCACGCCGCACGCTTCGAGCGCTTCCTGCTTCGCCTGCGCGGTGCCCGACGAGCCGGACACGATCGCCCCCCGCGTGCCCCATCGTCTTGCCCTCCGGCGCCGTGAAGCCCGCGACGTAACCCACCACCGGCTTGGTCACGTGATCGCGGATGAACTCCGCCGCCCGCTCCTCCGCGTCGCCGCCGATCTCGCCGATCATCACGATGACATCGGTCTCCGGGTCGTTCTCGAATGCCGCCAGCGCGTCGATGTGGGTGGTCCCGATGATCGGGTCGCCGCCGATGCCGACCGCCGTCGAGAAGCCGATGTCGCGGAGTTCGTACATCATCTGGTACGTCAGCGTGCCCGACTTCGACACCAGCCCGATCCGACCCGAGCCGGTGATGTCGGCGGGGATGATGCCGGCGTACGACTTGCCGGGGGACGCGACGCCCGGGCAGTTCGGCCCGACGATGCGGGTACGGCCGGACGCCTGCGCGCGGGCGAAGAACTCGGCCGAGTCGTGGACGGGTACGCCCTCGGTGATGATGATCACCAGTGGCATGGCCGCGTCGATCGCTTCGTTCACGGCCGACTTGGTGAACGCCGGGGGGACGAAGAGCACGCTCACATCGGCGCCAGTCTCGGCCATAGCCTCGGCCACGGTGCCGAACACCGGCAGCGACGCACCCTCGACCTCGACCTTCTGACCGGCCTTGCGCGGGTTGACGCCGCCGACGATCTGCGTGCCGGCCCGCAGCATCTTGGGCGTGTGGATGCTGCCTTCGGAGCCGGTCATCCCCTGGACGATGACCTTGCTGTTCTCGGTGAGGAAAATCGCCATCGTTGGTCCGTCGCTCCCTATCGCGCCGTCACTGAGCCGTCACTGGGCCGTCACTGAGCCGTCGCCGTTGCCGCGAGTTCGGCCGCGCGTCGCGCGGCTCCGTCCATGGTCTCGACCTGTTCGACACCGGCGAGGTTCGCGTCGGTGAGGATCCGCCGGCCGAGGTCCGCGTTGTTGCCGTCCAGGCGTACGACGAGCGGCTTCGACACCGCCTCACCCCGCTGGGCCAGCAGGGCGAACGCCGCCACGATGCCGTTGGCCACCGCGTCACAAGCGGTGATGCCGCCGAAGACGTTGACGAAGACGGCTTTCACGTCGGGGTCGGACAGCACGATCTCCAGACCGTCGGCCATCACCTCGGCCGAAGCGCCGCCGCCGATGTCGAGGAAGTTCGCCGGCTTGACCGGATCACCGTTCGCGCCGGACCGGCCGGCCGCGAGGTCCTGACCGGCGTACGCCACGACGTCGAGGGTGCTCATCACCAGACCCGCGCCGTTACCGATGATGCCGACCTCGCCCTGGAGCTTGACGTAGTTGAGGTCCTTCTCCTTGGCGCGCCGCTCGAGCGGGTCCGCGGCCTCGGAGTCTTCGTACGCCGCATGCTCGGGGTGCCGAAAGCTTGCGTTGTCGTCCAGGGTGACCTTGCCGTCGAGCGCCTCGACCTTGCCGTCGGCGAGCTTCACCAGGGGGTTGACCTCCAGCAGCGTCGCGTCCTCGGCGATGAACGCCTGCCACAACGCCACGATCACCGGTACGGCCGCGTCGGCGATGTCGGCGGGGAACTTCGCCGCCGCGACGATCTCCCGGGCCTTCGCTTCGTCGACGCCGGCCAGCGGGTCGATCGCGACCTTGGCCACCGCGTCGGGGTTGGTGTGCGCGACCTCCTCGATCTCGACACCACCCTCAGCGCTGGCGATGCAGAGGTACGAACGATTGGCCCGGTCGACGAGGAACGAGAAGTAGTACTCCTCGGCGATGTCGGCAGCCGGTGCCACCAGCACCTTGCGTACGGTGTGGCCCTTGATGTCGAGGCCGAGGATGTCGCCGGCCTTCTCCCGCGCCTCCGCGGGGTCGGCGGCCAGTTTCACGCCACCGGCCTTGCCACGCCCGCCGATCTTCACCTGCGCCTTGACGACGACGCGGCCGCCGACCTCCTGGGCGGCCACCTGGGCGTCCTCAGGGGTGTCGGCGACCTTGCCGAGGGTGACGGGTACGTCGTGCTGGGCGAAGAGTTCCTTCGCTTGGTACTCCATCAGGTCCACGAGCGCGCTCCCTCGAATCGCATCCGGCTGGCGCGGAGCCCGGCCCCGCGGGTGAAGACTCTGCTCCCAAGCCCGGCCGCGAGCCTAACCCTGTATGGAGCCGCCACGACCGCCGGGTGCCGACGAGACGAGCGCACAACGGGCCGGCCGCGATGTGAGCTCCAACGGCAAACTCTGGCTGGTTCGGGGCGTGCTCAACTGCCGGTGCCCGATCCGCCGGCGTACTCCGCGGACGCCGCGGACCCGGTGACCTCTGCGGGCCCTGTGGGCCCTGTGGGCCCTGTGGGCCCGGTGGGCCCGGTGGGCTCGGCGAGGTGCTCGCGTACCCATCGGACGATGTCGTGGGTCGAGGTCCCGGGGGTGAAGACCTTCGCGACCCCGAGCTCGCTGAGCGCGTCGATGTCCGCCTCGGGAATGATGCCGCCGCCGAAGACCACGATGTCGTCCGCCCCACGCTCCCTCAGCAGGTGCATGAGGGTACGGAAGAGGGTCATGTGCGCCCCCGACAGGACCGAGAGGCCGATGCCGTCAGCGTCCTCCTGGAGAGCGGTCTCCACGATCTGCTCGGGGGTCTGGTGCAGACCGGTGTAGATGACCTCCATGCCGGCGTCGCGCAGGGCGCGCGCGACCACCTTCGCGCCGCGGTCGTGGCCGTCGAGGCCTGGCTTGGCGACGACGACGCGGATCGGCGCCCGCCCTGCGGCGCGGTCGGCGTCCGGCGTCGAATCGGCTGCCGACGTGGACGGGGATCCCGTCGTCCCGGCCCCTGTCATGTACCGGCCCCTCCGTTGCACTCGGTGGACGAGCGGCTCCGCGTACGAACCGCATCGACGTGCTGAACCTAAGGTATTCCGACCTCAACCCGCGTGCGCGGCAAAACAGACGGTAACAATTCAGCGCCAGACGACTACTACATGTAAACGGCTCTCCCGCTATGTCCGCTTTATGAAGACTTTTTCAGACCAGATTCGGCAGAATCACTGGTGAGGCGTTTGGCTCTGCTTCATAGATCCGTTATCGTTCCCGCCGTTCGTACCTTGCTCTCCTGTTGACAGCCGTCGAGGAAGGTTGACTACCTGTGGCCGAGGCAGCGAAGCACCGTGCTGCGCCGGCCGGGCGCTTTCGGCGCTCCGGTAGCCCTCCTCCGACTCCCCAACCGGGACGACGCATCCGCTCCAGGTCGAGCACCAGCAACTCGAGCAGCGGCGCCCAGGCCGTGCAGGCGGCGCCACCCGCACGCGCGCCCCAGCAGAGCCTGACCGCGCGACCGGCTCAGAGCGCCGAGGCGTCTCTGCCCTCCCAGTCGCCGCCACCATACCGACGCCCTCCGACACCCGGCGGGAGTGACGGCGTACCGTCCCGCGCAGCGTCCGGCAGCCGGGCGACACGGTTCGACCGGGGCAGCGACGACCAGCGCGGCCTGCTCGAACCGGTACGGCGCGGCGCCAACCGGCCGGAGGTCTTGGGCACGGTCCTGCCTCCCGCGCGGCTCCCCCGCCCCGAGGCCGACGAGCGCCGCGGATGGCGTTCTGCGGAGCTGCAGGCGTACCAGCCCGAACGCACGAACCGCACCGAACGCCTCCGCCAGCCTGACCTCGGCGGCGAAGCAGATCCCAGCACCCGAACCGAACGCATCAGGCGACCCGAAGGTCACCAGCGACCTGACCGGCTCGACCGACCTGACCGGAGCGGCGAAGCTGACCGCGGTGGCCAGCCGGTCCGGGGCATCCGGCAGGCCAGCAGGCCCACCGGAACCGGGCTCCGGTCCAGCATCAAGGCGGACCGCCGGCTCCGGTCGGCCGGCCCACCCGTCCCGACCCCCGTCGGCCGCGACGATGAACCTGCTGCTGCCGACCGCGGTTCCGTACGTTCCGTGCTGAGGCCAACAGCAGGCTCGGGCCCTTCCCGTGCGGCCAACGCCCTCGTGGGCAAGCGCAAGAAGCCGGGCGGCCGGCGTCGTCCATCGTCGGCGCGCGCCTTCCCGGTCATTCCCGCGGTCGCGAGCGCTGCGACGTTGGTTGCGGCGGCCTCCGGTGCCGTCACTCTGCATTCGGTCGCCGCGTCCGGAATCGACGGCAACGTCCTCAACCCGCCGTCCGGAGTCGCGCTCTCGCTCGGTCAGCTCCAGGATGCCCGCAGTGCTGCTGCGGGGCGGGCCGACCGTTCCCGCGGTGGCCCTGCCAGCGTCGACCCGGGCATCGACGACTCGGCGGCAGGCCGGGCCGCCAAGCTCCGTCAGGAAAGCAATCGCGAACGTGCCGCCTGGGAGGCGCAGCGCACCCGCGAGCTCGAGTTGATCGTCGACAAGGCGTCCGACGCCACCAGCGAACAGGTCTTCGAACGCACCATCGAGTGGTTCCTGCCGGTGCAGGGTTTCCGGCTCTCGGCGGGCTTCGGCCAGGCCGGTGGCATGTGGAGC
>JBOHED010000322.1:0-5634 GCA_050700915.1 Actinopolymorphaceae bacterium
CCGGCCGATCAGGAACGCAAGTCGCGGTACGACGGCGAGACCAGGGAGGGTGGCGATCGGCTTCTGGCCCCAGAACTCCTCGGCGCCGTCGCCGATCGCGCGCTGCACGGCGAGTGCCACGTCGCGGCCCAGGTCGGTCAGCCGCCAGGTGCCCTCGGCATCGACCACGGCCGTGCCCTGTGAGAGTTCGACGGTCATGTCCGAGCCCGAGTAGACGGTCGTCGCCGCGAACGCATCCGCTGGCATCGGCCGGGCGAGCAGGCCGAAGTAGAAGCTGATCTCGAAGCCACGTCGAAGCCCGAACTGCTCGTAGACGGCCCGAACGCGGGGAGCGCTGGCCTTTCGCAGACCCGCGTACACGCGATCGATCACTGGC
Source organism: Actinopolymorphaceae bacterium (assembly GCA_050700915.1). Lineage (GTDB taxonomy): Bacteria > Actinomycetota > Actinomycetes > Propionibacteriales > Actinopolymorphaceae > Thermasporomyces. Next base: position 377 of record JBOHED010000322.1, read on the forward strand.
CGGATCAGAGCCGCATAGCTCATCAGGTCCGGCGCGGAGGCGTTCATGTCGACTGCACGACTTCACGCAGGGCGACAGGGAGTGGCGCGGCATGAACGACGTGCAGGCTGGTGACCGCCCGGGTGAGGACGACGTACAGCCGATGCAGTCCGCGCGGTTCGGCGTCGACGATCTGCGCCGGCTCGACGACCACCACGGCGTCGAACTCCAGACCCTTGGCCAGCGGGGCGGGTACGCACACCAGCCGCGCTGCTTCCATGGCGTCTTCGGTGGTCCCGAGGAGTGCGGCGTCGAGGCCGGCGGCGAGGAGTCCTTCGTACACCTTCAGGATCTCCGCGTCGGCGGCGATCACCGCCACCGATCCGTCGCCGCCAAGAGCCTGTTGGCAGGTCGAGACGAGCGTGTCGAGGAGGTCGTCGCCGGCCTCGGTGATCCGCAGCGCGCCCGGGATCTCGCGAACCCCGCGCGGCTTTCCGAGAGTGGGGGCGATGTGGGGGAGCAGCCTGGCGGCGAAGTCGATGATCTGACCCGGCACCCTGAAGCCGCGGTCGAGTTCGGTCAGTTGGGCGTCGGGCATGTCGAGGTGGTGGAACACCTGTGTCCACGAGCCGACCGCCCACGGCGTCGTGGCCTGGGCGAGGTCGCCGAGCACGGTGGCGGAGCCGGAGCGGCACCGCCGGCGGAGCGCGCGGAGCTGCATCGCCGACAGGTCCTGCGCCTCGTCGACCACGAGATGACTGAGGGAACCGGTACGCCGTTCGATGAGGTCCGCGAGCTCGTCGAGAAGGACCGCGTCGACGTCGGACCATGCAGCGGACTTCCACGAGCGTGCGGGCTTGGCCCACCGCAGGTGGGACTGCTCCTCCGGGGTGAGATCGTTCCCACTCGCCGTGGCCAGGAAGTCCGCGTCGGAGAGAAGGCGGAACAACACCTGCTCCGGTACGACCTTGGGCCACACCTGCTCGATGAGTTGCTTGACCGGCTTCGACCTGGCGACGGCGTTCTGGACCCGGTCGTCTGGAGATTCGCCGCGTTGTTCCATCCGGACCAGGACCGCGTGCGCGAGCCGCTGGGCGAGGGCGTTCCGAGCGAAGGCGTAGCGGGTCGAACCACGCAGGGCGGCCACGATCTCCTGGACCTCGAAGTCGGGTACGCGGTAACGGCGAGATCCCTTGGAGTACAGGATTCCCTCGGTCGGCGTGCCGACGTAGGACCACAGCGCACGGTGCAGCACCGCCGCCATCCGGCCGTCACCCTTGATCCGCGCGGCGCGGGGCTCCTCCTGCGGCACGTCGTCGTCCAGCCCGAGAACCTCGTCGACGGTGGCCTGCTTGACATCGACCTCGCCGAGTGCGGGGAGGACCTTGCGGATGTAGGAGAGGAACGAACGGTTGGGCCCGACGATGAGGACGCCGTCACCGTGGGCGAGGCGCGTGCGCTCAGTGAAGAGCAGGTACGCGATGCGGTGCAGACCGACAGCCGTCTTGCCGGTGCCGGGCGCACCCTGGACGCACAGTGATGGCTGTAGCGGCGCTCTGACCAGATCGTCCTGCTCCGGCTGAATCGTGGCGACGATGTCGCGCATCGGCCCGGTGCGCGGTCGTTCGATCTCGGCACGCAGGAACGCATCGCCGGAGTCGACCGCGACCGCGGCGCCCTCGTCGAGGAACTCGTCGTCGAAGGCGGTCAGTTCCGCGGCATCGGAGAAACCGTACCGGCGACGCCGCCGGACGAATTGCGGATCGCTTCGAGTCGCCCGGTAGAACGGGACGGAGACCGGCGCCCGCCAGTCGATGACGAGCGGCGTGCCGAGTTCGTCATGCACGTGGCGGCGCCCGATGTAGACCCGGTCCATCTCCTCGACGGCGCCGGACTCGTAGTCCAGGCGTCCGAAGAACAACGGGACATCCGGCAGGTCGACAAGGGCCTGCACCCGGAGCCAGTGGGCGCGTTGGTTGGACTCGTTCGTGAAGCGTTCGTCGTTGTCCTCACCGCCGATCAGCGGGATTTCGCGGTGGAGGACGTCATGATGCATCCGCGCGAGCGCCGCGCGTGCGCTGGTGAGAAAGGTGCGTTCGGAATCGAGTTCTGGATCTTCGGCGTGAGGGGATAAGGCTTCGACCATGGGAAGAGTCGCCTCGGCTCGTGAAATCTCGGCGGGGAACATCGGATTGGCGGCAATCAGCAGGGTCCCGCCCCGGAAGAGCGATCCGGTTCGTTGCGATCCTTTGAAGTGGTGCTTGGAAGCCACCCAAAAATCGGCCCAAGGAAACTATCAAGATCGATAGGGCGCCGCCACCGAATTTCCGCGTTCGCCCGTCCTCACTTCTTCCTGGACACCTTCAGGGCGATGGCCGCGACGATCAGGATGGCGATGATCGAGATGATCAGCTGAGGAGTCTCCATGCGTCGACCTCCAGGTCGGCCTTCAGCGGTGATGGACCGGTTCGTCGTGCGTTCGGCCCGGTGCGGGTCGCCTCCTGATGCCCGCTACCGGGTCGCGTCTCGCCCAGTGGGTCCGGGTCGCCCGCGTGATGGCCACATGTGGACCGACGAAGTCGTGGCCACCGTGGAAAGGAGGTTCTACGATGCGAAAACCCACTTCCACGGGATCGGCCGTGATCGACAGTGATCGGCAGGAATGAGGACATCGATGAGCTCCGCGACCGGTGGTGGCGACTCTTCCATCGCCATCGTTCTCGACCCGTCCGATCGACTGGCGACCGAGCCCCCTGTGCGGTGGGCGGTCAGCTATCTGACCGACGTCCTGGCCGGGGCGGGCGTCACCGTACGCACCGAGGCGGGGTCTGGGGCCGACCTGGTGATCAACGTCGGCGGCACCGGCGACGGAGGTCAGCTCACGGGTCCGGAAGCCTTCGCGCTCAGCCGGCCGGACGGGAGTCACGGCTCCGTGCGGGTGGCTGGTTCAGACCCGCGTGGACTGGCGTACGGCGTGCTCGAACTCGCCGACCGTGCCCGCTTCGCAGGCGACGTACTCGGCACCCTCCGGGCGACAGCGCCCGAGAGCCAGCAGGCGGCGACGCCGGTCCGAAGCATTCTGCGCACCTTCACCAGCGACGTCGAGGACAAACCCTGGTTCTATGACCGGGAATTCTGGTCCGACTACCTCACCGAACTCGCCGTCAACCGGGTCAACCGGTTCCAGCTGGCGTTCGGTATGCAGTACAACTACGGGCACCACCCCGCGACCGAGAACTACTTCTGTTTCCCGTACCCGTTCCTGCTCGACGTTCCCGGGTTCGACGTAAGGGCCGGCAATGTGCCGGACGACGAACGCGACCGAAATCTCGAGACGCTGCGGTTCATCAGTGACGAGACGAAACGCCGGGGAATGCACTTCCAGCTGGGCCTCTGGAACCATGCCGATGATCAGGGCGAAGGATCGGTGCCGCTCTACCCGGTCAGCGGAGTGACACCGGAGAACCACGCCACCTACTGTGCGGCAGCGCTCCGCCAGTTGCTGAACGAATGTCCGTCCATCGACGGGCTGACCATGCGGGTCCACTACGAAGGGGGAATCCCCGAGCCGAACCACGAGGAGTTCTGGCAGACCGTCATGACTGCCGTCGGCGAGGTCGGACGTCCGATCGAGCTCGACATGCACGCGAAGGGTGTGGACCAGGCGCTCGTCGACATCGCCCAGGGGACGGGACTGCCGGTGATCGTGTCCGCGAAGCACTGGGCCGAACACCAGGGCCTTCCCTATCACCAGACGACAATTCGCGAACGCGAACGTGCCACCAAGGAAGCCGGCAGCGGGATGATGGCCATCACCGCGTTCCAGCGCCGTTTCACCAGGTACGGATATGGCGACTTCCTCCGCGAGGGCAGCGACCTCGGGTTGCTCTTCAGAATCTGGCCCGGCACCCAGAAGGTGTTGCTGTGGGGCGATCCTGAGCTCGCCGCCGGTTACGGACGGCTCGGCACGTTCGCCGGCGCGCGGGGCATCGAGCTGTGCGAACCGTTGACGTTCAAGGGACGCAAGAACACCGGTGACGAGAACGGCCGGGATCCGTACGCCGACAAGGCGCTGCACATGGGCCGCGACATCTGGAAGAAGTACCTCTACACGTATCGCCTGTGGGGGCGGCTGCTCTACAACCCCGACGCCCAGCCGGACGAATGGCGCCGATTCCTTCGCGCGGAGTACGGAGACGCCGCCGACGCGGCCGAGCAGGCACTCGCACCGGCCAGCAGGGTGCTGCCACTCGTCACCGTCGTCCACGGCCTCGGAGCCTCCAACAACGGTTACTGGCCGGAGATCTATCTCAACATGCCGATCGCCGGCGGCCCGAATGCCGACCACTACGAGCGCGACACGGCAAAGCCGCCGACCTTCGGTGGTGTCAGTGCGTTCGACCCGAGCATGTTCTACCGGGTGGACGAGTACGCCGACGACGCGATCGCCGGCCGGCGGGACGGACGCTACACACCGCACGACGTCGCAGGTTGGTTGGACGGCCTCGCCGACGATGCCGAACGACACCTCGCCACCGCGCGCAGTCAGGCCTCGGAACCGGACGCGCCGGCATTCCGCCGGCTGGCGGTCGACGTGACGGTGCAGGCCGGACTCGGCCGGTTCTTCGCCGGAAAGTCCCGGGCCGGCGTGGCGTACTCCCTCTACGAACGCACCCGAGACGCACACCACCTGGGCGATGCGGTGGCGGCCTACCGTCAGGCGCGTGATGTCTGGGCGGGCATCGTCGAGCAGACGCGTGAGGTCTACCGACCGGACCTCACGTTCGGCGACCTGCGGTCAGAACACGGCCACTGGGCCGACCGACTGCCGGCCATCGAGGAAGACCTCGCCAATCTCGAGCGGCTGCACGAAGCCGCCAAGGCGGAGACGAAGACTCCAGTCAAGGCGAACTTGACAGTTCAACGGTGTGCCCGCCCGCCCTTCACGCACCGCGTACCGGCGGAGTTCGGCCGCGGTGCGGAGATCGCGATCGATCTCGTGCCGAGCGAGACGTCGTTCGACGGTCACGTGGTCTGCCACTACCGGCACGTCAACCAGGGTGCGGATTTCGAGACCGCGGAGATGCGGTGGAACGGTGCGCGCTACCAGGTGACCGTTCCAGGTTCCTACACCGACTCCGACTTCGCGCTCATGTACTACTTCACCATCCACGACGCCGGTGGTGACGCCTGGATCATTCCGGGCCTCGAGGAGTCGCTGGCAAGCCAGCCTTATCACCTGCTGCGACAGAGGATCCACTGAGATGCCCAACGCCGAG
>JBOHED010000323.1:0-8769 GCA_050700915.1 Actinopolymorphaceae bacterium
CTACGCTCGCGCCCGAGGCTACGATCGCGCCCGTTCAGTCGACCATCCGGGGTTGGTTGGGGCGGTTGAAGCGACCTGTTCCGCCCTGCTGCCACGGGAGCGGCCCGGCCGGCGGGCGGTAGTTCACGGCCATCGCGTCGAGCCGGCGCAGATGGTGGTCGAGCCGTACGGAGAACTCGGCGTACGACCGGTCGTTGCGTGACCGCCACACCGCCTCGGCGAACGCACACGTCCGCGGAAACGCCATGTACTCCACCTGCGGACCGGCGGGCAGGAACTCCGTCCAGACCTGGACCTGTGCGCCGAGGACGCGGTCGGCTTCGGCATCGGAGAGTCCCGAAGGAACCGGTTCGTACGCATACACCGCTTCGAGCGGGTTGTGTCCCCCGATCGACAGGGGTTCGTCGTCACTCTCGGCCTGGTAGTAGTCGAGGTAGGTCGGCGAGGTCGGCGCCATCACGACGTCATGGCCGGCCCGGGCGGCTGTCACGCCGCCTTCCTCACCGCGCCACGACATCACGGTCGCGCCAGGTGCGAGCCCACCTTCGAGAATCTCGTCCCAGCCGACCAACCGCCTTCCCCGAGCGGCAAGCCAGGTATCCATCTGCCGGATGAACCAACTCTGCAACTCGTCCTCGTTCGCCAGGCCGAGCTCACGCATTTTCGCCTGTGCTCGTGGGCTGTTCCGCCACGGCTCCTTGGGGCATTCGTCGCCACCGATGTGGATGAACGTACTGGGAAAGATCTCCAGCACTTCCTCCAGTACGTTCTGGAAGAACTCCACGGTGCCGTCCTCCACATTGAGCACGTCGTCGTGATCGGGCGGAATCGACGACCCCGGTGGCGCTTCGGGATGGTGACCGAGCGCGGGATAGGCGGTGATCGCCGCGAACGTGTGTGCCGGCAGCTCGATCTCCGGTACGACGGTGATGAAGCGCTGCCCTGCGTACGCGACGATCTCACGGAGATCGGCGCGGGTGTAGAAACCGCCGTGCGGAATACCGTCACCACTCTTCTCCCACCACCAGCGGGTCTCCTCCCGCCAGGCGCCAGCCTGTGTCAATCGCGGATAGCGTTCCGACTCGACCCGCCAACCGTCGTTGTCGGTGAGATGGAGCTGCAGAACGTTCAGTTTGTGCATCGCCAGCAGGTCGATCAGCTTGAACACGAAGTCCTTCGGCATGAAGTGCCGCGCCACATCGAGCAGGCAGCCCCGCCAGCCGTGTGCGGGTGCGTCCTCGATCCGGCAGCAGGGAACCGACCAGGTGGGCGTGGTCGGGTGGGCCCTCCGGTAGACGTCGGGCGGCAGCAGTTGTTTCAGAGTCTGGATCGCGTAGAAGACGCCGGCCGGTGCCCCTCCGCTTACCTGCATGAGGTCCGGCGTCACGTCCAGCACATAACCCTCCGGAGGAAGGGACTGGTCGATGTGGACCGCCATCCTCCGGGCATTGGCACCGTCCACGGACTCCCAGCGCGACCCAAGGGACTGGAGCTCGCGGCTCACCCACACACGTAGGTCGGGTGCAGCCTCGAGCGCGACCTCGCCGGAGACCTCGAAGGACCCCGCCCGCTCTTCGTACGATGCCGGCCACGGAATCATGGTGTCTGCTCCTCAACGTTTCCCTGCCCAATGCCCTGCGGGACATCGGGCCGTTCGCGGCGCTCGGCAACGTACCAGTGAGACCAATCTGTGGTCGCGTCCTGTGCCAGCCGCATACTTGGCTGGCGCCTGCACGCCAGTGATCGAAGGGGCGGACGACCGGTCGTCAGCACGCTCGGCAGTGAATGGCAAGGGCAAGCCGACCCCTGGTCCGACTTCGACACCGGACGAGTCGTCGGCTGTGAACTACGGCATCACGGTCGGTGGCGTGTTCGGCCGTGAGCCCGAGCGGACGATGGCCGAGGTCCTGCCCGATCAGTAGATCGAAGGCTGATGAACATCGCAGGGCAGAGACGGTGATGGTGGGCGCTGACCAGCGGTCATCATCGGAGGATAGCCGCCGACATAGGTTCCCAGCCGGTCCACCGCCCAGAGTGGTGCAGTCCGGTCTGTTGGTCCTCCCTCCGGTGCTCGCCGGTCCCGTGACGTGTCGTGTCGGGCCCGGGAGTGCGGACGCTCACCGGGCGGTCCAGAATGAACGGGACCTCGACGCGAAGGCGGATGGTGTGACTGAAGCAGTCCCGGACACGACGGCGCAGGCTGCGCAGACCGTGCAGGCGGCGCAGACGACGTTGACCGTGCAGGAACGGATCGCCGGTGAGCTCGGCGTACGCAGCGGTCAGGTCAGGGCCGCGGTCGAGTTGCTCGACGGCGGAGCCACCGTGCCGTTCATCGCCCGCTACCGCAAGGAAGTGACCGGCGCACTCGACGACGCACAGCTGCGGACACTCGAGGAGCGGCTGCGCTACCTGCGCGAGTTGGAGGAACGCCGCGGCGCGATTCTCGAGTCGATCCGTACGCAAGGAAAGCTTGACGACGCGCTCGAGGCGCAGATCATGGGCGCCGACACGAAGGCCCGCCTGGAGGACATCTACCTTCCGTACAAGCCGAAACGGCGGACGAAGGCGCAGATCGCTCGCGAGGCCGGGCTCGAACCGCTGGCCGACACGCTGCTCGCCGACCCGACCCGCGACCCGCAGCAGGAGGCCGCGGCGTTCGTCGACGCCGACAAGGGCGTAGCCGACGTGGCCGCGGCGCTCGACGGCGCCCGCGCGATCCTGATCGAACGGTTCGGTGAGGACGCCGACCTGATCGGCGAGCTGCGCGAACTCGTCTGGTCGCGCGGTCGGCTGGTCTCACATGTCCGGGACGGCAAGGAGGAGGCCGGTGCGAAGTTCGCGGACTACTTCGACTTCGCCGAGGCGCTGAGTGCCCTGCCGTCACACCGCATTCTCGCAGTGTTCCGGGGCGAGAAGGAGGAGATCCTCGACGTCGCGCTGGAGGCCGACGACCTCGCAGACGCCAACAATCCAGTCGACGCCGAATGCAGGATCGCCGAACGCCACGGCCTCGCCGACTCGCTCGTCGCGGTGGCGGACCCGCACGCCCACCGGACGGTCCGACGAGGTGACGGGTGGCTCGCCGACACGGTGCACTGGGCCTGGCGTACGCGGATCTTCGTCCATCTCACCATCGACCTGCGGATGCGGCTGCGCCAGGTGGCAGAGGACGAGGCGGTTCGCGTCTTCGCCGCCAACCTGCGCGACCTGCTCCTCGCGGCACCCGCCGGCACGCGGGTGACGATGGGCCTCGACCCGGGCTTCCGTACCGGCGTCAAGGTCGCGGTCGTCGACACCACCGGCAAGGTGGTCGCGACGGACACCATCTATCCGCACGTGCCGCAACGCCGGTGGGACGAGTCGATCGCCACGCTCGCCCAGCTGGCCACCCGGCACAAGGTCGACCTCATCGCGATCGGCAACGGCACCGCATCCCGCGAGACGGACAAGCTCGCCGCCGACCTGATCAAGAAACATCCCGACCTGAGCCTCACCAAGATCGTCGTGTCGGAGGCCGGTGCGTCCGTGTATTCGGCGTCGGCGTACGCCTCGAAGGAACTGCCTGGGCTCGACGTCTCGCTGCGCGGTGCGGCCTCCATCGCCCGCCGGTTGCAGGACCCGCTCGCGGAGCTGGTGAAGATCGACCCGAAGTCGATCGGTGTCGGGCAGTATCAGCACGACCTCGCCGAAGCCAAGCTCTCGAGGTCCCTCGACGCGGTCGTCGAGGACTGCGTCAACGCGGTGGGCGTCGACGTCAACACCGCTTCCGTGCCCTTGCTGACAAGGGTTTCCGGCATCACCGAGACACTCGCCGGCAATATCGTGGCGCACCGGGACGACAAGGGACCGTTCCGGTCGCGACGCGCTCTGACGCAGGTGCCCCGGCTCGGACCGAAGGCGTTCGAACAGTGCGCGGGATTCCTCCGCATTCCCGACGGTGACGACCCGCTCGACGCCTCCAGCGTGCACCCGGAGGCCTATCCGGTCGTACGCCGGATCCTGACGGCGACCGGCGGCAACCTGCCCGAGCTGATCGGCAACACCGCGGTGCTGCGGAAGATCCGGCCGACGGAGTACGTCGACGATACGTTCGGCCTGCCCACGGTCACCGACATCCTTGCGGAGTTGGAGAAACCGGGCCGCGACCCGCGTCCGGCGTTCACGACCGCGACGTTCGCCGAAGGTGTGGAGGAGATCGGCGACCTGGAGCGCGGCATGGTCCTCGAGGGTGTCGTCACCAACGTGGCGGCGTTCGGTGCGTTTGTCGATGTCGGTGTGCACCAGGACGGCCTCGTGCACGTGTCGGCGATGGCGAAGACCTTCGTCCGCGATCCGCACGAGGTGGTGAAGTCCGGCGATGTCGTCCGGGTCAGGGTGATGGACGTCGACATTCCCCGCAAACGGATCTCCCTCAGCCTGCGTCTCGACGACGACCCGGAGGGTACGACCACACCCGGACGCAAGCCTGCCGAACGACGGAAGCCGAGCGGCGGCGGCAAGCCCGGCGGCGGCAGGCCCGGGCCCCGCACGACCGGTGGACCACGCCAGGGCAACCGCCAGGCTGCAGGGCGCGGCGGACCGGAGAACGACGCCATGGCGGACGCGCTCCGGCGCGCGGGACTGCTCGACGACGGTAACCGCGGCAATTCGTCGGGCAGCAGCTAACGCGCTTCGCAGAAGCGAGGGGCCAGACTGCTGGCGTCTCCCTGCGCGTTTCCACACCTGTCGGTTGTGGCATTTCGCTGTCATCGATGAGGTCGCCATGCCAACCTCTCGATGTATCCGGCCGTCGCTGGACACTGCCTTTGGCCCGACCATTTCACGGACGGGCGCGGGCGACGTGCGTGCGGCGGGAGGATGCGACGCCCAGCCGTACCGGTGAAGGGATCTGTGGTCGAGATGGCCCGCACGCGTCTCTGGCGCATGACTATGATCGCGGGCACCGCGCTTCTTACGCTCTCTCCGGTACCAGCCATCGGCGCCACAGAACCACCCAGTCCAACGGCCGCCACCACCACGGCAGCCGCCCCTACTTCGACGGGCGCTCCCACCACCCCAACGGCCGCCCGCACACCGACGACGGCCGCTGGGCCGACTGCCACGGACGCGGAGAGCGACGCCGAGCAGGCGATCGACGCGCGTTATCTGTCCCTCGGTGGCCCCACCGGCGTGTTGGGACCACCGACCTCAGCCCTCATACCGCTCACCGGCGGCTACCTGAAGACGTACGCGAGAGGGCGGATCTACTACTCCGTCGCCACCGGCGCGCACGACCTTCGCGCCGGACCGATCCTGGACAAATACCTTCGACTGGGCGCTGAGAAGAGTCTGCTCGGCTATCCGAACGGCAGCGAATATGCCGGCGGACAAGCGGGCGTACTCGTGCAGCATTTCCACCACGGCCGGATCTACTGGTCCTCGACCACCGGCGCCTGGGAGCTCACCGGAGTCTTTCTGACCTACTACGTGGGCCTCGGCGGTGCTGCCGGACCGCTCGGTCTGCCGACGAGCACCACGTATTCAGCGGGCGTCGCACGCGCGCAGAACTTCACGGCAGGACGCGTCTACTTCCACGTAGCCACCGGTGCGCAGGGTGTCTACGGACCTACGCTTGCTCGATATCTTCAGCTCGGTGGACCACAGGGAATTCTTCGGCTGCCGACCAAGGCCGAATACGCAGGACGCCGCGCCGGCGTGCGGGTGACGAATTTCCAGGGCGGTCGAGTGTGGTATTCGCCGCGCAGCGGTGCCCGGGAGGTGCTGGGCGCCACCCTCGCCAAGTATCTCGCGATCGGTGCCGAGGCGTCATGGATCGGGGTCCCCACCAGCTACCACCGGGCGACGTCCTACGGTGACTGGCAAGGCTTCCAGCACGCGTCGATCCAGTACTTCAAGTCCAAGCGGAAGGCGTACGTCCGACTCGGTTGGAGCAAGACCGTCCGCAAAGCCTGGCGTTCCGACGTCCGTTACAGCTACCGCAGCGGCTGCCCGCTCGGGCCATCCCAACTTCGAGTCGTCAGGATGCCCTTCCGCAACTGGGCTCTCGATGACCAGTACGGCACGGTCATCGTACGAGCGCGCGTGGTCAACGACATCGCCGCCGTCTTCAAGTCGGCACACGCGAGGACCTGGGCCATTCGCCGGGTCCAGCCGGTGGACGCCTACAAAGGCAGCGATCCGGCTTCGATGCGCGCGGACAACACCTCGGCATTCAACTGCCGGAAGGTCACCGGCAATCCGTACCGGCTGTCCCGGCATTCCTATGGTGACGCGATCGACATCAATCCGTTCGAGAATCCGTACGTCACTGCCCGAAAGGTTTATCCGGAAGGGTCCAGGACATATCTCAACCGCAAGAACTACCGCAAGGGAATGCTCCGGCGAGGTGATGCGGTCGAGTCCGTCATGCGACGCCTCGGCTGGCCGTGGGGAGCACGCTGGCGATACCCGGACTACCAGCATTTCTCGGAGAACGGAGCCTGACCGGTGTCTCGCACACACGTCCGGCAGATCCTCGCGGGGTTGATCCTCGCAGGCACGGCGGCAGGCGGCGCGAGTTGCAGCACCGCACCACCCACGTCCCCAGGGCCCTCATCGACGGAGGCACCGCCCGCGGCGGCGTCGCCGCCGACGACAACTCAGGCCAGCGCCTCCTCCGCGCCGGCAAGGGTCGACCCGGTGCAGGATGGTCCGACGCCCGCCCCACCCCGACCGACAGCCGGACCGCTCACCGTGCGCAACCTTCCCTCCGCCGGCAGCATCGGGCCGTCGTTCCGTCCGTACGTCGAGCCCGACGTACCGCAGGAGAGCTTTGTCACCAACGGCACGCTGGTCCACGAACGCGACCCTCAGGAGGTCGCTGCATCCATCGGTCCGCTGGGCTGCCCCGGACTCGACCGCCTCGACCCGCTACCCGTGCCGCGGCACGCGCTCGAGCAGACGTATCGGACGCCCGACCACCTGGCCGCCGTGGCTCTCGCGTTGGACTACGGCGCGGAACGCCAAGCAGTGCTGATGATCAGGACACTGACCGGCAGGCTCGATCTCTGCACGACGCCACCGTCAGCCGACGCGCTGACCACGGCGCGGGTGGTCGTCGACCTACGGCGCCACGACGCGGCGGCCCTCCTCGACACCCGGTACGAGGTGGGCCTGGACGCGACACGTACCCATTGGGACGAAACCGTGGTGCGGAAGGGTCGCCGGGTCGCGCTCGTCATCATCGAACGCGCACCCGGCGCACCGATCTCGTCCCAGGACCGGCTCGCGGTCGACCTACGCCAGCGGCTCGCCCGGCCCTGATCAGGCACGCCTGTCGCAGCTGGCTCAGGGCGTGAGGTTCCTCCAGAGGAACTCCAGTGCGAGCGCGTTCTTGAACGCCAGTTGCTCGTTGTCGGCGGCCGCGCCGTGCCCACCTTCGATGTTCTCGTAGTAGGCCACGTCGTAGCCGAGCTCCCGCATCCGCGCCGCCATCTTGCGGGCATGGCCCGGATGCACCCGGTCGTCTCTTGTCGACGTCGCGAAAAGCACCGCAGGATACGGACAACCGGCGCGGACCTGGTGGTACGGCGAATACGTACGGAGGAAGGCCCAGTCCGATTCCTCGTCCGGATCGCCGAACTCCGCCATCCACGACGCACCCGCGAGCATCACGTGGTAGCGCTTCATGTCCAGCAACGGCACCTGGCACACGATCGCGCCGAAGAGTTCCGGATAGCGGGTGAGCATCACGCCCATGAGCAGGCCGCCGTTGCTGCCGCCCTGGATGCCGAGCCTGTCCGGCGAGGTGATGCCCCGGCTGGTCAGGTCACCTGCCACCGCAGCGAAGTCTTCGTACGCCCGCACCCGGTTCTCGCGTAGCGCCGAGCTATGCCATTCCGGACCGTACTCTCCACCGCCGCGGATGTTGGCGACGACATACGTACCACCTCGCGCCAGCCAGTTTCGGCCGATCACGCCGCTGTAGCTCGGCGTCAACGCGATCTCGAATCCGCCGTATCCGGTGAGCAGGGTCGGCCCGGATTCTTCGACGCCTTCGGGACTGACGACGAAATACGGGATCTTCGTGCCATCGGCGGACGTGGCGAAGAGCTGTTGGACGGACAATCCCGAGGCGTCGAAGAACGACGGGGCCTGCTTGAGGATCTCGACCGATCCGCCGATGTGGCCGTACCGCAGCGTCGACGGCTCGGTGAAGCCGCTGGAGTTGAGGAAGAACTCGTCGCTGTGGTCGGGATCGGTACCGACGATCTCGGTGTTGCCGATGTCTGGAACCCCCGGTAGGGACGCCTTTTCCCAGCCTTCAGGTCCCGGCGTCAGGACGTTCAGCCGGCTTTTCACATCGGACAGTGTGTTGAGAATCAAATGGTGTCGCGTCCACCCGAAATAGCTCAGCGATGTGTGCGAATCGGGCTCGAACAGCACCGTCAGCTCACGCTCGCCCGCCATGTAGGCCTCGAAAGGCGTTGCCAGCAAGGCGCCGGCAGGATAGGTCGAACCGCCGACGGACCACGGCGTGCGGGTACGAATGAGCAGCCATTCGCGGTGCACCGAGACATCGACATCATGCGGTACGTCGATCCTGACCAGGCCCTCGGCACCGGAGACCTCGGGCGAGACGCGCAGGTACTTCTCGCTGGAGTAGAAGTCGATGGCGCGACGGACGAAGTCCCGCTCGAACCCTTCGGTGTGATCCCTGAACGCATGCACCGACACGTCGTCCAGCTTGCCCTCGAAGACCGTCACCGCCTCGGACAACGGAGTTCCGCG
>JBOHED010000324.1:0-3862 GCA_050700915.1 Actinopolymorphaceae bacterium
GCGGGCGGCATCAGCACCTTGAGCGGGTTGAAGTACATCACCATCCGGAGCACCTGGAGGATGTAGCGGTAGGCGTCCTTCACGAAGTGGAACTTCGACCTGCCGGCACGCTTCGCGTAGCCGATCGGCAGGTAGAGCATGCCGTGCTGGTTGTGCAGGAACGCGATCGTGATCGTGGTGACGCAGGAGAAACCGGGCGGCAGCAGCCGCAGATACGGTAGAGCGGCCTCCCGACGGAACGCCCGGAGCCCGGAGTTGAGATCGGGGATCTGGGTGTTGGTGAGGTACTCCGCGATCTTGCGGATCAGCCACTTCGCCGGCACGCGGAGCAGCCGGTGTGAGCCCTGCTCGCTGGTGCGGGCGCCCACCACCTGGTCGAGCCCGGGATCGGCATTGAGCAGCTCCACGAACTCCGGGATCCGGTAGTTCGGGTAGCTCATGTCCGCGTCGGTCCACACGACGACGCGCCCGCGCGCCTGCTGCGTACCGATCCGGCGGGCGGTGCCCGAGCCGCCATTGCGGTCGAACGCCAGGACCCGTAAGTGGGGGAAGCTCGGCGCCGCCTCCTCGAGGACTTCGCGGGTCCGGTCGGTGGAGGCGTCGTCGATGGCGAGCAGTTCGTAGCTGTAGGGCGTGTCGTCCAGCGTCTTGGTGATCCGTTCGACCTCCGCGATCACATGGTCCTGCTCGTTGTAGCAGGGCAGGACCACGGTCACGTCGAGAACGTCGGCCGCGGCGTCCGGCCGGAGGGTTCCCGCGCCGTCCTGCCGGACGGCGACCGGGGCTTCGGTGGTTGCCACGCCCGCGGTGCCGGGCGGCGGCGCGGCCCATGGCGAGGTGCTGGTCGATGTCCTGTGCGCGGTCGCGCTCATGCCCTGGAACTCCCGGATCACTGGCCCGGTGGCTACGACAACCTGTGACGTGGTGTTGCCGAGAGCCGCCTTCCGGCTACGGTCAGATATCTGCCGGACGTTACTCCTTCCAGGCAAACAGCGCCTTACGAATGGTCGACGTGTCGGCAGCTTGCCTACGCTCCGTGTTGGCGCCGGGATGCCGGCGTTGGTGGCCGTACGCCCGAGAATGATCCGTATGCGTGATCATTACCAACGAAAAGCGACAAATTCGCCGTGCATCGTGGGGAATTGCCGTGTGAGGCAGGCTCCGGTGAGGGCCGGCCATCCGGGGGATCTCCGGGTGATGCCCGAGGGCTGGATCGGTTCGGCGAGCAACGATGGTGGTATGTCGAACCGAACGAAATACGTGCTGGGCGGGGCGGGCGTCGCGATCCTCGCCCTGTGGCTGCTGCCGAACTGGCTCGCCCTGCTGATCATCGTCGCCGTCGTCGCCGCACCGGTCGCCGGCTATTTCATGCTCGACGAGTCCCAGCGACGCCGGATCACCCGGCTCCGCGGCCGAGGGCAGCTGCCTCGCTGACCGTACGGCCGGCCACACCGTACGCACGGCTACACCGTGGCGGGGGTGCTGCCGGGCGCCAGGGCCCTGGCCACGGCATCGGCCGCTGAGTCGACGTCGTGCCCGACCGCCAGGGTGCTGGTGGTGAGGCGGATACCGGGACCGCTGGCGACCCGGTACATCCGGCCCGGAGCCACCACCCACCCCTCCTCCAGCAGTCGCGCGCACACCGCCGTCTCGTCCTCGACGGGTACCCACACGTTGAGGCCCGAGCGCCCGTGCGCGCGCACACCGCGCCGGTCGAGGGCCGCGACCAGTGCCGTCCGCCGTTCGTCGTACCGCGATCCTGCCCGCGTGACCAACTCCTCGACGGCCGGGTCACGCCACAGCTCCACCACCAGGGCCTGAAGAACCGTCGACACCCAGCGGGCGGCCAGCCACTGCCGTCCCTCGACCCGACCGACCGTCTCGTCGTCACCGGCCAGGATGGCGCAGCGCAGGTCCGGGCCGAGGGGCTTGGACACCGAACGCACCATCGCCCAGTGGCGGGTCGTACCAGCCAGGCTGTGCAGCGGCTCGGTCGCGAGCTCCGCCGCGTGGTCGTCCTCGACGACGAGCATGTCGGGGTGGCCGGCCAGGATCGCGCGGAGCTGGATGGCTCGCGCCGCACTCACGTTCGCTCCCCACGGATTCTGCGCCCGGCTCGTGACAACCAACGCCCGCGCTCCACGCCGGATGGCGGCCTCTACCTGGCCGGGATCGGGTCCGTCGTCGTCGACTGGTACGGGGATCACGGGGTGGTCCATCGCGGCGAGCAGGTCCAGCAGATTCGACCAGCCGGGATCCTCGACGGCCACGCTGTCACCGAGCCGCAGGTGTGCGCCGAGGACGCGTTCGACAGCGTCGAGGCAGCCGCTGGTGACCGTGAGAGCGTCGGCGGGTACGCCGTCAGAGGCGAGTCGTTCCCGGGCCAGTACGCCCAACTCCGGGATCGGCCCCGCCATCCCGTAGAGAACAGGTGCGGGCGCGAGTCGCCGCAGCCGTGGGCCGAGCGTGGGCAGCAGAGCGGGATCCGGGTTGCCGCTGGCGAGGTCGCGCGCGCCCGGCGGGATGGGGAGCCGGCTGCGGCTGCGCGGTGAGATCGGCGGCTTCGCGCGTACATGGGTGCCGTGGCGCCCGTCGGTCTCCACGATTCCCCGTTGCCGGAGGGTGCGGTAGGCCGCCGCGATCGTCCCCGGGCTCAGGACGAGTGCGGACGCAAGTGTGCGGACGGGCGGCAGCGCGGTGCCCGGCTCCAGGGCGCCCGAACGCACACCGGACTCGACGCTGGCGGCAATCTCACTCGACGTCGTACCGGTGATGGAATATTGTAAAGGCACAACGGTCAGTTTGTACTATCACGAAATCTTGCGCAAGGTTCACTGCTGTCGGTGAAGGAGTGCCGTTCGTGCCCGCAACCGAGACCCAGAGTTCCGAGACCCAGAACCCTGAGACCCAGAGCACGGTGCGTGAACCCGCTGAGGCGTGGCATGCGACGCCGGTGCTGGCTGGTTCGTACGTACGCCTGGAGCCGATGTCCCTCGACCACGCCGACGGGCTTCTCGCGGCCGTCGACGACGAGGTGCAGCGCCACCTGTCGATCCCACCGCTGCGTACCACCGACGACGTCACGCAATGGGTAGGACGAGTCTTCGCCTCCAGGGACGACCGGACCCTCGTGCCATGGACGCAGCTCGACGCGCGGACGGGTGAGGTCGCCGGTACGACGTCGTACTACGAGGTCTCGCCGGCCACCCGGTCGGTCGCGATCGGGTACACGTGGCTCGGCCGGCGGTGGTGGCGTACGGGAGTCAACACCGAAGCCAAGCTGCTGCTCCTGCGGCGCGCGTTCGACGAACTCGGCGCGGTGCGGGTGGTCTGGCACACCGACATCCGCAACGAGCGTTCGCAGGCGGCGATCACCCGGCTCGGCGCGCGGCGCGAGGGCGTGTTGCGCAAGCACAAGGTGCGCCGGGACGGCTCGTGGCGGGACACGGTGCAGTACGCGATGACCGACGACGACTGGCCCGCCGTACGGGACCGGCTGCGGGCGCGGTTGGCGGCGTCCTGACCGGGTGCCATGCACGGGCGCTGCGCGTTCGATGGGCGCGGCGCGTTCGGGCGCGGCGACCCGCGTGGCTACCACCGAGGAGGGCACCTTGCTCATTCATCCCTGGGACGCGGCGACCGACCAGGAATGGCGGAGCTGGCTGGCAGACCATGCCTTCGGCCAGCTGATCGCCCCCGGCGGCGATGGCCGTGACCTGCCGGCCGTCGTGGCGACCCACTTCGTCTTCGACGGTGCGTCGACGGTGTGGCTGCACCTCGCGCGGCCGAACCCGATCTGGGCGTACCTGGAGGAACGGCCCCGCGCCCTGCTGTGCGTGATCGACGACTACGTGTACGCGCC
>JBOHED010000325.1:0-3254 GCA_050700915.1 Actinopolymorphaceae bacterium
GCTCGGACAGGAACGACCGCCCGGCCTGCGCGTCGCCCGAGTCGTGCAGCTGCTCGACGTAGTAGTCGGCGGCCGCCTTGTGCGCCTCGATGAGCCGCGCCCGGCTGCCGTGTTCCTTGCGTTCGGGCCGGCCGCCGTCTTCGTAGCGCAGGGTGATGCCGGCCTGCGCGGCGAGTCGCTCGACCGCGTCGACGAAACCCAGACCCTCGATCTTCTGCAGGAACGCAATGGCGTCCCCGCCTTCAGCACAGCCAAAACAGTTGCTGGTGAGGATGTTGTCGGCGAGCACGAACGCGTGTCCGTCCTCGACCTCCGCGCAGAAGACCTCCTCCACGCGATCGGTCGGCTCGACGGACCGGACCACCCAACCGCGCCGGACGTCCTTCTTGTGCGTGCTCTGAAAGCGCCGCCGGTGTTCATCGAGGAGGAAGAACTCGTCGGTGAGATCGTCGTTGACGAAGTGCACGCGATAGAGCGGGCTCGGGTCCCTCCCCGGAAACCCTTCCCGCATCTGCATGGTGATCCCGAACGTGCCGATGCCGAGGCGCGTGCACACCGTACGGACGAACTCGAGGTTCTCTTTCTTGGCCGAGTTCAGCATCACGGTGCCGTCGGTTGCCACGCACCCGTCCGCAGCGAAGTACCCCGCCAGCCAGCCGTAGAGGTATGGGTACGACTCGTCGAGTGGCGGGAGGCTCTTGAAGTAGGCCGGCAAGTGATGGACCACCAGGTTTGGGCCACTCGCCGTCACATGGCTGTTCGGAAACCACTTGAGGAGTGCCAGGTCCTTGGGCGGGCAGAGCACTGTCCGCGACCCACGATCCAATCGCGAGCCATCGCCGAACGTGATGCCGTGCGCGACTCCGAACGGGGAGGGCACCAGGTCCCGCGTCTGCGACGGGGGATAGACGTACGCAAGCCTGTTCCCGGGGCGGAGGTCGGTCGTCAACGCTTCGCGGATCGACAGGAGCTTCTTCCCTGACCGTACGAACCACCGGTGGCCGTCGGTCGCGTACAGCTCCTTGACCTGCTGGTTCCGGGCCAAGGTGATCTTGTACAGCCGCTGGACACCGTACGACCGGAACGGCGCCTCCACCCAGTCGGCGTGCCGCCCGAGCACCCGATGCACGCCACCAGCAAGCTCCCGGATGGGCCGCGGACCCTCCCAGGTGAGAACCTCCGTCTCCCCGGCCAGGCAGTGATAGGCACCCAGCTGGGGGCGGACGTTGAACGACGGCGACTTCTCGTCGTGGAAGGGACAGAGCCCCTTCATCGACCCCGCGCCAGCGGGTCGCAAGGTGACGTAATGCGACACCACCTCGTCGATCCGCGTCCGTTCGCGGACCAGCGCGATGTCGTCGTCGCGGATCCGGCCGGCCATGTTCGCGAGTCTACGGCTGGCCCACAGGGCGAACTCCCCCGGCACGCGGCCGGCAACGATCACGGCCGCCGGCCCGCATCGTTTCCGTAACACTCCCCCGTCAACCACTTGCCATTCTGCGCGGCTCAGTGGTGATCTTTGGCAACCCGAATATTGCCGTGCAGAAATCTCGGCGACCAGATTCGGATGCCCGATACCAATCGAACACAGACAGACAAACACAGGGGAGCCATGTCGTGCGGACCAACCAGAGACGCAGTCGACTGCTCGCGCTCGGCGCGGGTGTCGCGCTCTTCCTCGCCGCGTGCGGCGGAGGTGGCGGTGATGGTGACGAGGGCGGGAGCAACCCGGGCGCCGGGCCCGAGGCGCCTGCGGCGGTGACCATCACGCACACCTTCGAGCAAGAGTTCGACGCCTACAACGGCAACACCGCCGAGAACAACGCGAGCAAGAACAACATCGTCCTGCAGCGTGTCCTCACCGGCTTCTGGTACTTCGACAAGGAGGGCGAGGTCAAGCCCAACCCCGACTTCGGCTCGTACGAGAAGACCTCCGACGAACCGTTGACGATCGACTACTCCATCAACCCCAAGGCCAAGTGGTCCGACGGCACCCCGATCGACTGTGACGACGTCCTGCTGTTCTGGGCGGCGAACTCGGGCAAGGTCGGCAAGGACATGTTCTCGACCGCGGGCACGACCGGCGTCGAGCTCATCGAGGTACCCGACTGCGCCGCCGGGGACAAGGACTTCACCTTCCGTTATTCCGAGCCGTTCGCGGACTGGGAGGGGCAGGGCGGTCCTGGTGCGGCCGACCTGATGCCGGCCCACGTGGTCGAGAAGCAGGGTGGGCTCACCGAGCAGGAGTTCATCGACGCGGTCAAGAGCCAGGACGACAAGGCGCTCGCCAAGGCCGCGAAGTTCTACAACTCCGGCTGGGTGATGGAGCCCGGCAGCCTGCTCGAGGAGTCGCTGATCCCGTCGTCCGGTCCGTACAAGCTCAGCAAGTGGGACGCCGGACAGTCGATCACGCTGACGGCCAACGACAAGTACTGGGGCGACCCGCCGGCGGTCAAGAACGTCGTCATCCGCTTCATCGTGCAGGACGAGCAGGTCCAGGCACTACAGAATGGCGAAGTCAACATCATCGAGCCGCAGACCAACCCCGATCTGCTGAACCAGGTCGAGTCGGCTCAGGGCGTCAAGGTCGAGACCGGCGACCAGTACCTCTACGACCACCTCGACTTCAACTTCAACAAGAACAACCCGTTCTCCGACAAGAAACTGCGTGAGGCGTTCGCCAAGTGCGTACCCCGGCAGCTGATCATCGACAACCTGATCAAGCCGGAGAAGCCCGACGCCGTTCCGATGGACGTACGCAACGTTGCGCCGTTCGACCCCAGGTACGAAGGTGTGGTCGAGGCGGCCGCGATGGACGCCTACTCCGAGCCCGACATCGCCGGCGCCAAGGCACTGCTCACCGAGACGGGTAAGGCCGGAATGCAGGTCAAGCTCGGATACGCCACGCCGAACCCGCGCCGCACCCAGGTCGTCGAGCTGATCGCCGACTCCTGCGGCAAGGCCGGCTTCAAGGTCGTCGACGCGGGCGGAGAGGACTTCTTCGAGGCCAGCGGCGACCTCGCCAACAACCGCTTCGACGTCGCGCTGTTCGGCTGGGCCGGATCGTCACTCGTGAGCGGCTGGGCATCGACGTTCAGCACGCCGACCGCCTGCACACCGTCGGGCAAGGGCAACAACAACGGCTGCTACTCCAACCCCGAGGTGGACAAGCTCATCAAGGAGCTCAACGCCACCATCGACCCGGACGAGCAGACCAGGCTGATCGGCGAGATCGAGCGGATCCTCTGGGAGGA
>JBOHED010000326.1:0-14447 GCA_050700915.1 Actinopolymorphaceae bacterium
GGCGAACACCACGTAGTGCGCGGGGCGCAGCCCCGGCATCGTGACGTGCCAGAACCGCTGCCAGCGACCGGCCCCGTCGACCGTCGCCGCCTCGTACAGTTGATTCGGGATCCCTTGCAGAGCAGCGAGGTAGAGCAGCATCGGGAACCCGGTCCGCAACCAGATGGCCGGAACCATCACCGCCCACAAGGCGGTCGAGTCCTGCCCGAGCCAAGGCTGAGCCAACCCGTCGAGTCCGATCAGCCGGAGCAAGGAGTTGATCGCTCCCTGCTGCGGGTTGTAGAGCCAGCCCCAGATGGAGGCGATCGACACCAGCGGCAGCACGGCGGGTGTGTAGAAGATCGCCCGCAGGAGCGGCGTCGCCCGCGCCTTGACATTCAGGGCGACGGCGAGAGCCAACCCGATCACGGTCGGGAAGACGATCGTCACCACGGCCCAGATCACGTTGTTCCGCGCCGCGGTGATGACCACCGGATCCTTCGGCAGCTTCAGGTAGTTGTCGAACCCGACGATGTTGTACGTCGCGCTCAGGCCGTCCCAGTCGGTGAAGCTGAACCACAGCGACGACAGCGCGGGATAGACAAGGAAGGCGACGTAGACCCCCAACGCTGGCAGGGCGAACAGCCACGGGGACCAACGGTCGCCCCGACCCGCACGCCTCGGTGCGTTCGCTCTTCTAGCCCGTGTCGTCGTGAGTGTCGCCATGCCTGACCCCGGGCTCAGCCCTTGGCCCAGGCGGAGATGACGTCCTGCATCTTCGCGGCCGCCGCGGCCGGCGTGATCGTGCCCTGCAGGATGTCACTCTGGACGCTGAAGTACTGGTCGGCCTCCTTCTTCGGGAACGCCTGATCCTGGATCGTGTAGAACGGGTTGTCGCCGTACTTCTGCGACCACTCGGCCGCCAGCGGTAGCTGTTTCGGGTCGGGCTCGGCGCCCTTCACCGTGGATGCGGTGATCTTGAGCGCCTTCTGCGTCGCGGGCTGGGCGAGGAAGTCGAGCAGGGCCGCCGCCTTGTCCGCGTTCGGCGACTTGGCGTTGATCATGTAGCCCTCGACGAAACCCGAGTGGCGCGCCGGCTCGTGATCGGTGGGCAACTCGAAGTTGCCGAAGTCTGCCGGGTCCTTCTTGGCGGACTGGATCGCGACCGCCTCGGTCCACGGACCGATGATCGTATAGGCGTTCTTTCCTTGTACGTAACCAGGTTCGACATCAGCCGGGTCCAGTCCGAGGGCGCCCTCCGGCAGCCACTTCTTGTCCTGCCACTTCTTGAACAGCGTGAACGCCTCGACGACCTCCGGGCAGTCCCAGGTCTCCTCGCCCGCCAGCAGCTTGTCGTGCAGCTCGGGCCCGGCCGTGTGCTCCAGCAGGTACTCGAACAGGCGCATGATGTTCCAGCCGTACTTGCCGGCCTGGCCGCACGGGGTCACACCGACCGCGACGAGCCTGTCGTTGAGCTGCTCCAGCTCGGCGTAGCTCGTCGGCGGCGAGGTGGCTCCGGCCTTCTCGAACAGCGCCTTGTTGTACCAGGCGCCGAGGCCGAGCGACATGAACGGCAACCCCGCTTTAACACCGTCGAAGGTCATCCCGTCGATGGCCGCGGCGTTGATCGTCGAGTCCCAGCCGTACTTCTCGTAGTACGGCGACAGGTCGAGCGCCTGCTTCGCGGTGGCGAACGGTGCACCGATCTGGCCGCCCCAGATCCGCCACACGTCCGGACCCTTGCCGCCGAGCAGTTCGGTGCGCAACTTGTCCGGGTAGACCGCCGCACCGGAGCCGGGCAGGCTGTTGACCGTGGTCTTCGTTCCGTTCTCCTGGTCGAATTTCTCCAGCTGGGCCTTGAACAGCCCGATGGTCTCGTCGCCTTCGTAGGTTAAGACGCGAAGTTTGTTCGACGCCGGCTCCTTGGCGCCGCCGCTCTCGAGCGTCGCCCCCGTGCAGGCGCTCAGGCCGAGTCCGGCCGCGGTGACGGTCGAGAGTCCGAGGAACCCTCGGCGGGTGTACGACCTGCCAGTCATTGGTTTCTCCTTGCCTTCTTGGTTCGCTCTCTGCCCGCTCGGCGACCGTGCACGTGGTTTGTCACGTGCGGCTCGGTAGCCTCGCGTGCGTCGCTCACGGCGTCTGCAGGCGATCGCCCGTCATCCGCGTTCGGCGCGACCGAACGCACGGATCTTGGCGAACATGTCCTCGAGCAGGAACCGCACGTCGACGTGCTCGCAGACCCGGATCGGATGATGGGAGCCGGGAAGATGGGTGCCGTCGGCCCCGAAGCGGGGCGCGGGACGGACCCGGAAGTCTCCGCTGGACGGATAGAGCATCAACGCGACAGCGGGCGAGTCGCCGAGTGACCGGGACTCGATCGGCTGCGGATGGTACGTCGCGTTCCACTCGTGGAGCTGGCTGATGAGGTACTGGCCCAACGGGCCTGTGTCGCCGATCTTCTCGTCGAGTTCGGCGTAGCTCACCGACACCTTGCTGTAGACGTCACGTGGCACCTGCCAGACGGTGATGCCGGAGTCGAAGACGACGTTGGCCGCGGCTATGTCGTTGGAGAGATTGAACTCCATGCGCGGGCCCGGGTCGAAGCCGCGGTAGCCAGGGCCGCCGATCCAGATCACGATCACGTCCCGGTGCACGATGTCCGGGTCCAGCAGAATGGCCGAGGCCATGTCGGTCAGTGGGCCGAGGAACGCGACGTACAGAGGATCGTTCGCCGTTGCCAGCTTGGACTCGGCGATGATCAGCTGCGCCCCCGGAGAGTCCATTGGCGTGCGTTCGTCGGGGATGGCAGTCGGCGCTCCGTCGGCGACCGTGACCGAGCCGGTGAGCCGGAGCAGGTCGAGCAACAGGTCGATTTCCTCACGCGACGCCGCCATGCTCCGACTGGATCGGCGGGTCCCGAAGTGCGCCGGCACAAGTCCGCGGATGTCGAACGTGGGTGAGAGCAGCGCGTGCACGATCGCAAACTGGTCGTCCGCCTCGTTCTTCGCGTCCGTGTTGACGATGACCCGGCGCTTGCTCGGCTTCATGTTCGTCGATCCCCATCGAGACATCGGTTTGAATAGATATTCACGGACGTATATCGTGTCAGGCCTAGAGTTCACCAAGGTGGAGCGGCTCGTCAATAGATGGGCCGAAAGTCCCGTCACCGAGGAGGGCGGCGCTGGTGTCGTCACAGGCGATCGAGCATCAGGCAGTCCTGGCCATCGACCAGGGCACCACCAACTCCAAGGCGATCCTGGTCGGCACGGACGGCTCGGTGCTGGCTGTCGCGTCTGCCCCGGTCGGGCTCTCACTCCCCCGTCCCGGATGGACCGAACAGGATGCGGAGCAGATCTGGACCTCCGTACTGACGGCGGTCCGTGACTGTCTCGGGGCGGTCGACCGCACGGAGGTCATCGGGGTCGCGTTGGCGACCCAGCGTGAGTCGGTGGTGGGCTGGCACCGGGCCACCGGTCGTCCGGTCGGCCCACTGATCGGCTGGCAGGACGTACGGACCGCCGCCTGGTGCGAGTCACTGCCAGCCAGTGTCGACGGCCTGGCCCGGAGTCGTACCGGACTGGGCGTCGATGCCATGTTCTCGGCGCCGAAGATCCACTGGATGCTCGACTCGATCTCCTACACGGCAGCCTCCGACGTCTGCGTCGGCACAGTGGACTCCTGGCTGATCTGGCTGCTGACCGGGCGCGGTGCGCACGTCAGCGAGGCGGGCAATGCCTCGCGGACTCTGCTGTACGACGTCGTCGACCTCGACTGGTCCGAGGCGCTGCTCGAGACCTTCTGCGTGCCCCGGCGGGTGCTGCCGGACGTCGTCGCATCGAACGGGGAGTTCGGCACCACGTCAGGCGTACCAGGGCTGCGCGACGGAATTCCGGTCCTCGCCGTCATGGCCGACTCGCACGCGGCGATGTACGGCCAAGGCTGCACTGAGATCGGCATGGTCAAGGCCACCTACGGCACCGGTTCGTCGGTGATGACGCCAGCAGGGGCCTTCACACCCAGCGATTCCGGCGTTCCGTCGACACTCGCGTGGCTCACCGACCGTCCGTTCTACGCACGCGAGGGCAACATCCTGTCGTCCGGGTCGACACTCGCGTGGACGGCGGAGACTCTGGGCCTGGGCCGGGTGGCCGATCTCGTCGAACTGGCGGTGACCGTGCCTGACGCGGGTGGCGTGATCCTGGTTCCGGCGTTCGCCGGGCTCGGGGCACCGCACTGGGACCGGAATGCGCGAGCGGCGTTCACCGGGATGCACAACGCCACCACCCGTGCGCACATGGCACGGGCCGCGGTGGACGCAGTTGCCCACCAGATCAGCGACATCACCGAGACCATCGACCCCGCCGGCACCGCTCTGACGCTGCTCCGGGCCGACGGCGGTGCGACCGTCGCCGACCTGCTGATGCAGACCCAGGCCGACCTACTCGGCCACCGCGTCGAGGTGGCGAACGTGGCCGAGGTGTCCGCACTCGGCGCGGCGCAGCTTGCCTGGGAGCGACTGGGGGCGTCGACCGGCTGGGCCGAACGGCGGCTTCCAGGCGGCGTCTTCGAACCAGGGTTGGATCCTGAGACCCGAACTCGGCTCCGCACGCAGTGGGCTGCCGCGGTGGACACGACCCGGGCGGCCTCCCGCTCATCCGCGAGGCCGTTCTGACCGGTGTCCGCTAGTTCTCAGGGAATTGGCCGCGTACCGTGACCCAACCATCGACGGCGAGACTCTGCCCCGTCACATAGGACGAGAGCGGCGAGGCCAGGTAGACAACCGCCGCCGCCGCGTCCTCCGGGACGCCCAACCGTTTCATCGGAATCTCGGCGACCTCCTCGAGCTCCTGCGTGGAGTTTGCCACCGCGGTCGCGATCGCACCGCATGCCACGACATTCATCCGGATGCCGTCGCCGGCGTACTCAGCAGCGACGGTCCGGGCGAGGCTGGCGAGGCCGGCCTTGGCGGCCCCGTAACCTGCCTGCATCGGTGCGGCCATCACCCCGGCGACCGAGCCGACGCTGACGATGGAGCCACCCGCACCTTGGGCCAGGAACGTACGAACTGCCGCGCGCGCGGCCCGCACCACCCAGCGGAGGTTCACGTCGTAGACCAGATCCCAGTCGTCGTCACTCAGCTCGTGCAGTCGTACGGCGGGCACGAACGCGACCTGACCTCCGACAACGGTGACCAGAGTGTCGAGCCGGCCGAAGTCCGCGGCGGCGTGGGCGACGAACCCGTCGACGTCCTCCCGCGACCGGACATCACCGACGAGCTGAATGGCGCGTGCGCCAGACCCCGTCAGCTCGTCGACGGCGTCACGCGCTCGATCCGGATCGATGTCCGCGACGGCGACCGCAGCGCCAGCCGCAGCGAAGGCACGCGAGACCGCGCGTCCGATACCCTCGCCGCCGCCGCCGATCACCAACGCATGCATGCCGGCGAGTGGTTGCGCAAAGTCGATCACGCCCCGATCTTTCCACACGCGCAGGGTCATGATGGGCGGTGTGAAAGACGGAGACGTGGACGACGTCGGACAGGTTGCCGAGGTGCTGGCCGTTGCGTACGGCCTCGACGTGCGGCGGCTCCGCCGGGGCCCGGACGGCACCCACACCCGCAACTATCTCGCCGACACTCGCGACCGCAGGGTGTGGTTCGTCAAGACCTACCCGGAAGCCGACCGTACGGAGCTGGAGCGCGAACGCTCGGCGGTGGCGTTGGCCGTCTTCGCCGCCGGCGGAGACGTGCCGGTACCGCCGGTGTTGCCCACCGAGGACGGCGAGCTGATGCACACTGCGCCCGGTCCGGCGATGTCGGTGTGGCGGCACCTGCACCCGGCCGAGACCGCGGAAGGCGGTCTGTCCGGCGGGCGCTGGGAGTCCGTCGGACAGGTGGTCGGCCGGCTGCACCACCGCCTGGCCCGACATCCCCACGCCGCACCTGCCCGTCGTCCCAGCGGCCGGCTACGCGACCTCGACCGCGACCGGCGTCGCCTCCAGGTGCTGGCCACCGCCTACTCCGCGAGGTCGGGCGCTGACGGGTTCACGGCCTGGGCACGGCAGGCGATCGAGGAACGGCTGGAATGGTGGCCGACGCTGGCCCGACTGCTCGAGGGTGTGCCGCCGCTGACGGTCCAGGTGGTGCACGGGGACCTGGCCTCGCCGAACCTGCTGCTGGACGGGGATCGGGTGGCCGGCCTCATCGACTTCAGACCACCTTCCGCGCGGCCGGCGGTGTGGGAGCTGGCGCGCATCGGCTGCGACCCGCGCACCGTCGTCGCCCACCCGGACTGGCCGCAGGGTCTTGCCTGCTTGGTGGCTGCTTACCATCACGCCTATTCCGTCGTGACGGTCGACGAGCTGATGGCCACCGTACGGGTCGCCCTCATCTACACCGCCGCGTCCGCGTATCCACTCTCCGAGCCGCTCGAGAACCCGGCCGCCGTCACTCCCTCACTGCGGACGTACGGCCGAGCCCGCCACCGCGCTGCCCGGCTGATGATAGAACGACTCGCAGAGGCCGAAGAGATACTCCATCTGCACCTGCGCTGACGCACCGTACGCTGCTCGACATGACCACCAAGGAAACCGCAACGGGCGGCGGTGCGTACGTCATCAACCGTCGCGACGGCCGGACGGACGGGGAAGACTGGACCGAGAACGTCGAGGGCAAGCCCTACGGCGCCCGCATCTCGATCATCCAGGAGAGCACCACGGAAGCTGGCCAGGGTCCGCGGCTGCACAAGCACCCGTACCCGGAGACGTTCATCATCAGGCGTGGCAGTGCGTTGTTCACCGTCGACACCGAGGAGTTCGTGGGACGCGCGGGCCAGATCCTGGTCGTCCCGGGCGACACGCCGCACAAGTTCAAGACCCTGGAAGGTGGCTACGAAGCCATCCACATCCACGCCAACGACGAGTTCGCAACGGTTTGGCTGGAGTGACCAGGACCTGAGCGTCACGTCCAGCCAAGAAGATCTTTCGCCGCGATGTCGAATACGACGGTGACCGTTCGTCGGTAGGAAAGCAGCTCTCGCCGAACGGAGCAGATGACATGTGGCCAGCGATCTCCCATCCCGTCGATCATCAGTTACGCGTACGGTCGGCCGCGAAGCGGAAGGGGCGGCCTGCGCTGCTGCGCTTCACTCTCCACTATGCGGAGATGGTGGCGGCAATGGTGGCCGGGATGGTAGTTCTCAATCCGCTGGAATCCTTGCTGGCCTCGGCCTTGGGCCACCCGCACGCCCTGCACGGCACGACGGTGGGCGCGCTGCTGATGGCCGCGAACATGACGGTCGCGATGGCCGGCTGGATGCGGCTCCGCGGTCATCGGCCCCAGCTGATCGCGGAGATGATCGCCGGCATGAACGTCCCATTCCTGGCTCTCCTGGTTCCGTTTCAGGTCGGCGTGACCAGCGAGCACGCGCTACTGATGCCGGGGCATGCGCTGATGCTCCTCGGAATGGCTGTGGCGATGCTGGCCCGCCGCCACGAGTACATGCGCACTTGCCGCAACCGAGTTGCCGCGGGCGATGAGGCGCGTTGACTCCGAGCCGACCACACGAAGGCGGCTGGTACTGGACCCAGAACCAACCTGGGCACCTCACCGCACAGAGCCCACTCGGCCACACCTACACCGTCGAAACCGAACCACCACCAGGCGGCGAGCCAGCAGAAGCGGACGCCGAAGATGACGTGCGTTCCCAGAAGTAGTTGGCGTTTCTCTAACTCCCGGTGGACACAGGTGGCCTTCACTCCTGCGCTGACCACCCGCTCCTACTGGGCGATGGAGTACTGCTCCGGCCTGCTCGGCCCAGGCGTCGGATAGACCCAGAGATTGGGCATCTTGTCGAGCACGTTGGTGAAGTCGACGTTCACGATGCCGTATTCGCTGGCGGGCAGCGCCGTCCCGATCGTGTAGAACTCCTCCTTCGCGATCCTGAGGATCCGCCGGAGGATGTCTTTACGCTCGCCGACATCCATCGAGACCTTGAGCCGGTCGTAGAGTGCCATCTGGCGGAGTGCCGCCGGCGGCGGCTTTTCCGACGGCCCGGGGTCGCCGTTGTACCAATTGGCCCAGGGGATGCCGTACGCCTGGTCCGTGATGCTGGACGGGAAGTACCACAGCGGAGCGACCAGAGCGTCGTCCAGTGCCCCCTGGTTTCCACCCCAGACCGCGGCGTCGTGGTCGTTGGCTTCCTTGCGTTCGATGAAGAGGTTGCGGTCCTCCGGCTTGATCTGGGCGTCGATCCCGACTTCCCGCCAGTATCCGCGGATCAGCTCCAGGGCGCCGACCCACGTCGGGTCGTACCCCACAGCAACTTCGACGGAGAAGGTGATTCGCTCGCCGTCGGGGCGGACCCGGAACCCCTTCCCGTCCCGGGCTTCGTAACCTGCCTGGTCGAGATGGGCACCAGCTCTCTCGACGTCGTACTCGGTGTACTGCTTGGCCATCTCCTCGTCGTAGAAGTCAGACTCCTTGCGCGGGCACGCCTGCCAGGGTTCACCCTGGCGCTGGAAGACCGCCCGGATCAGTTCCTCACGGTTGATCGCATGGGACAGGCCGATGCGGAAGTCCTTGTTCTGGAAGACCGCGCGAAGGTTGCGGTCCTTATGAGCGAGGTTGAGCGCGATGATGAGGTAGTTCATCGAACCCGGAGTCAGGTCGAGGAAGCGGTACCCGCCCTTTTCGCGGCCGCGCGCGAGTACGGGCTTGTTGGACAGGGTGTTGATGTGTCGCGTGTGCAGGTCGAGTTCACCATTCGCGGCTTTGAGGAGGATCACTTCCGGATCCTCGACGAGGTCGTACACCACTCGGTCGAGATAGGGAAGCTGACGGCCCTCGGGGTCGGTCTTCCAGTAGTACGCATTGCGTTCGGTCTTCACCTGGGTGCCGTCACCAAGTCCGTTCGTCAGAGTCCATGCCCGTAACGTCGGCAGGTCGGGGTTACGCCACTGGTCGCCCTTCGCGACGATGAGAGCCGCCCAGCCTTCGAGCTTCTCCCGCTGCGCGAGCTGGTCCGCGTCCTTGTTGTATTTCTGATGGAAGCGCTCCAGGTAGTGCCGCGGCCACACGTTGAGCTGGGATGAGTCGGCACTCGCGAGGTTTTCCAGGAACAACCCCTGAGGATCGGGGAACACGAAGCGGAATGTGAGGTCGTCCACCTGCTCCAACTTGGCGGGTCGATCGCCGGCCATGAGGAACGGCGGTACCGCCTCGGTCACCTCCTCGTGGGAGAGAATGTCGTTGAACGCGAAGGCAATGTCCTCCACCGTAAAGGGCTCTCCGTCGGACCAACGCATGTCGCGACGCAGAACGAAGGTGAACTGCCGGCCACCGTCCGCCACCTCGACGGACTCGGCAATGTTGGGCACTGGTCGCGTGAAACCGGGATCCCAGCTCAGTAGCTGCTCGTATCCGATGGTGCGGTACATCCATGCGTCGTCTTCCGGTCCGAGTAGCGCGGACCGCCACTCCCCGCCGTAGACACCGAGGCGGTCGACCGGCTCGATCACGAGCGGGTTGGTGGGGAGGCGCTCGCCGAGGGGTGGGAGTTTGCCGGCCTTCACCCGATCGGCCAGGGCGGGTGCCTCCTTGGCGTCGGTGCCGATCCTGCCGGAGCCCGCGTCGGACTTCCCGGAGCCGCCCGGGTCCGTGGCGAGCAGACTGCACCCGGACAGCGACACGGTTCCCAGCACGGCGCCGCCCCCGGCTCCGAGGAGTGTGCGTCGCGTCATCGTTGCCGGGTGCGTCCGGAGGGCGGGTTCTGCTCGGCTGGTACGACCGCTTCGACTCATGAAGACAACTCCTCGTCAGCGAGAAACGCGCGTGTGAACCTAGTCACGAAGTTGTCATGGAGTCAACCTTGATTTAGTCAACACGAGTACTCAACATGGGTCCCATGAATGACACGCTTTCGGTGAACCAGGTGGCGGAGCGGCTCGGGGTCAAGAGGGAGACCGTGTACGCCTACGTCAGCCGCGGACTGCTGACAAATCGCCGTTCCCCGGACGGACGGACGAGCCTGTTCGATTCCGCAAGGGTCGAGCGGATGGCGGCGCAGCGCCGGCGTCCCGCGCCCGCCGGCACCGGCGTCGGCGGTTCCTCTCCGACGATCGAAACCTCACTCACGCTTCTCGACGGCAAGGCCATCTACTACCGCGGCCTCGACAGCGCCACGCTGGCCCGGTCTTGGCCATTCGAGAAGGTCGCCTGGTGGCTGTGGGCGGACTCCGAAACAGTCACCGCCGACAGCATCACCGCCGACTGGGACACCGCCGACGGCGACCGGGCTCTGCGCTGCCCTCCATCAATTCAGGCGGCAGTACGGCCAGCGGTCGCCGCCCTGCCCCACCACGCGCGCCCAATCGACCGGTTCAGGGTGGCTGTCGCAGTCGCCTCAACCGCCGACCCGTTCCGTCAGGACCTGCGCCCCTCAGGCGTCCGGCGGGCCGCACCCGGCATCGTCGCGACGATGATCGATGCGCTGGTCCCCCGAAGTGCCGATCCGCAAGGCGGCACCAACGACGACACCGCGGCCGCTCGGCTCTGGGCCCGGTTGAGTGCCCGGAGACCGGAGGACAGCCTCCTCCGCGTGTTGAACGGTGCGCTCGTTGTCCTTGCCGATCACGACCTGGTCGCCTCCACGCTCGCCGCCAGGATGGCTGCCTCCACCCGAGCGGATCCGTACGCCGTCGTACTCACCGGACTCGGCGCCATGGACGGGCCTTACCATGCCGCCTCCAGCGTGCCTGCCTATCGACTGCTCGCCGCAGCCTCCGAGGGTTTGGCGCCGGCCGACGCTTTGGCAGCCGGGCTCCGGCAGCGCGGCCAGCCGCCGGGCTTCGGAAACCCGCTCTACGACCAGGGCGATCCTCGCGCCCATGTCCTGCTGGACCTGATCCGCGAAGCCCCTGTCGACCCAGAACGGTTGGCAGTCGTCGACTCCGTAAGAGCGGTCGCCGCCGACCGGGACTGGCTGCCCAACGTCGATTTCAGCCTTGCAGCCCTCGCCTTCACCACGAACATGCTCGCCGACGCCGGCGAGGCAGTGTTCGCGGTCGCGCGCGCGGCCGGTTGGCTGGCCCACGCGATCGAGGAGTACGCCACTCCCGTCGGACGTTTCCGACTGCGCGGGCGCTACGTCGGCACGCCACCAGTGGACGTCACGGGCCTGGCGTCAGGTGCCGTTGTCGGCTGAGAAGGCTTGTCTGAGAAGGGAAGGCGAGAGCAAATGAATTTCATCGAGCCAGAGTTTGCCGCAACAGGCGGTCGACTTCGGGGAGATGAAGCGGGACCGTTCGTCCGGTTTCTCAATGCGCATACGGGGAACCAGTTCACGTTCCTTGGCATGGCCGAACTCGGCGAGACCAACGCCGCCGCCTATGTGCAGTGGCCAGACGGTCGACAAGGCGTGCTCACCCGAACGCGCTACCCGATCCAGCACCTCGAGCGCACTGCCGAGATCCTGGAACTGGTCAGGGCGCGTGGCATCGCAGTTCCGCGGTACGACCTGATCGTGCAGGTTGAGGACTGGACTGTCGTTGTCCAGGAGCGGCTTCCCGGTGCACCGCTAGCCGGCCGGCACATCGACCTGCCAATGATGGAAGCGATCCTCGCACTGAACGATTCGTGCGCCGGGCTGCTCATCCACGAGCCTGACGTGCCGACCCTGGAAATGAGATCGGCCAGTGAGGTGATCGCCGACGGCACTCCGAGGTACGGCGCACTCGACCGCTACGACAACCGCACCAGGGAACTGTTCGCCCGGATTCGCGACATCCACGAGACCAGCGACGGACCGACAGCCGGGCACGATCTGGTTCATGGCGACTTCAGTCCGCCGAACATCTTGTTCGACGCGACCGGGAACCTCACCGGTGTCGTCGACTGGCATGACCATACGCTTTACCGCGGCGACCGCCGCTACAGCCTTGTTCCGCTACGATTCGAGCTCGCCTGGGCCATCGTCCGCGGCTGGACCACCGTCGACCCGGATGCACTGAGCCGGCTCGACGAGGCACTCGACACGATCGAGCCGGCAAACCTCCAGCTCTACTGGACACACCCCAGCCTCAACCTCCTGGGCGCAATGATCGGAGAGGCCCGGCATACCGACGTTGCCTATCTCCTCACCATCGCGTGGTCCCGTCTCAGCTGAGACGGGCAGCCAGGGGATCTCCGACCTGCTGCCCATGAACGGGCGACTCGGCCTGGTCACCGACGACACCCAGATGACGTTGTTCACCGCCGAAGGCATGGTCGAGGCGCACCGCCGATCCCGCACCGAAGCCGGCGTGCACCCGCCCACTGTGGTCTATCAGGCGTACCTGCGCTGGTTGACCACGCAGCGCACGTCCGCACCAGCACCAGAGGCGACCGGGCTGGCCGCTGAGCCATGGTTGTACGCAACGAGAGCGCCTGGCAACGCCTGCATGTCCGTGCTGGCCCTGCCGGCATGGCCACACTCGCGCAGCCGAAAAACCCGAACTCCAAAGGCTGCGGCACGGTGCTGCGGTCGGCACCATTCGGGCTCATCCGGTTCGCGTCGTACGGCCCGGAACATGCATTCCACTACGCCGTCGAATGCGCCGTGCACACGCACGGCCACCCCACGGCTACCTCGCCGCCGGCGCATTCGCCGCGATCATCCGCCAACTCATCGAGAATGTCGCACTCACCGATGCCGTACGTACGACAATCGAAATTCTCCGCCACCGCCCGCATCACGAGGAAACCACGAACGCGCTCACCCACGCCCTGGATCTCGCACGCTCCGGTACGCCCACACCGCAGAAAGTCGAAAGCGTCGGCGGTGGATGGATTGCCGAACAAGCACTCGCGATCGGCCTCGCCCAACATGGCAGCTGGGCACTACCCCTGGACTGGACAGGCGAAGTCGAAGGACAGGAAACCATCTGGAACCGCTCCGTCGCCTTCGCCCACGAACTCTCCGACCACCCCCTGACGTCGCCAGCTGTTGCCGGCAGCTCAGTGACCAGAGACGTCCGAGTCGGCGGCGGCCGCCTCACCCTTGTCGAGTGCTGACAGCGCGGCCATGTCCGGTGCCGACAGCTCGAAGTCGAAAACGTCGAGGTTGGACTCGAGCCGCCCAGGATCGCTCGACTTCGGGATCGCCACCAGCCCGAGTTGGACGTTCCAGCGCAGCACCACCTGGGCAGGAAGGCGGCTCACTCGCTCGGCGATCTCCACCACAGTCGGGTGCCGCAGCACCTCTGCCTTTCCCCCACCGAACGGCGACCACGACTCGGTGACGATGCCGTGCGCGGCGGCGTACGTGCGTGGGCCTTCGCGCGCCACGAAAGGGTTGAGCTGGATCTGGTTGACCTCGGGCGCCTGGCCTGTCCCGGCGATCACCCGATCGATGTGGGCCGGCTTGAAGTTCGACGTACCCGCCGCCCGGATCAGGCCCTTTTCGCGCAGCTCGATCAGTCCCGCGAACGCGTCGACGTAGCGGTCCTGTCCGGGGTTCGGCCAGTGGATGAGGAACAGGTCGAGATAGTCGACGCCGAGCCGCTCGAGGGCACGCTCACATGCCTGCCGGGCTTCCTTCACTCCGTGCCAGCGCTTGTTGAACTTGGTCGTCACGAAGACCTGCTCCCGCGGGACGCCACTCGCGACGAGACCGCGCCCGACACCCTCCTCGTTGCGGTAGTTCTCCGCTGTGTCGACGAGCCGGTAGCCACGCTCCAATGCCTGCGCAACGACCCGCTCGGTCGCCGCGTCGTCCATCGGAGAGGTTCCGAGGCCGATCTGGGGCATCTCCGCACCGTGCGCCAGCGTCAGGGTCGGAACGCTCATTCCAGGTTCCTCCTGTGGAGTGGATCAACCGGACCGATGTGTACGAACAGATCGGACTCCCACCCTAATGCGGGTCGTACCCGCCCTCGGGTGAAACCATCTCGCCGCGTACACCGAGAAGTCGGATCGGGCGGTCGTCGTCGAGTCCGTGGAGCAGGTCGAGCGCGGTCCGCGCGATCACGGCAGCGTCGAAGGTGGGCTCCGGTAGCTTGCGAACCCGGGTCTTGGTGAAGAACGGTGCGAACCGCACCTTGAGGTGGACCCGCGCGCAGGCGCGTCCCTCCCGGCGGAGGTCGTCGATCACCTGCTCCGCCAGGGCGTGCAGAGCGTCGGCGATCTCCTCGGGCGTCGTCAGGTTGTGCTGGTAGGTCGTCTCGTGCCCGTGTGCGCGCGCGACCCACGGGGTGTCGTCGACAATGGTGCTGCCGCCGCCGCGTCCCAGGCGCCCGATGTGCGGCCCGGTGTTGGGGCCGAACTCCCGGATGAGCGGATCGTCGGGTGAGTGCGCAAGCTCGCGCACCGTACCGATTCCCAGGTCGGCCAGTCGGGCGCCGATCCGGTTGCCGACACCCCACAGGGCCGTGGTCGGCCGGTCGCCCATCACCTCGAGCCAGTTGTCCCGAGTAAGCCGGTAGACCCCGCGCGG
>JBOHED010000327.1:0-1823 GCA_050700915.1 Actinopolymorphaceae bacterium
TCGCCGTCGCAGACCGCGGCCGCCTCCGGGTCGTGGGTGGCGAACACCACCGCGGCGCCACGGCCGGCCTCTTCCCGGAGGATTTCCAGGACGGTCTGCCGGGACACCGCATCCAACTCGCTGGTGACCTCGTCGGCCAACAGGACGTCGCCGCGCAACGCCAGACCGCGCGCGATCGCGGTGCGCTGCTGCTGACCACCGGAGAGTTCCTCGACCAACTGGTCACGTTGGCCCGCCAGGCCCAGCCGTTCCAGGCACTCGGCGGTGAGGCGCCGCGCTTCGGAGGGCTCGATACCGTTGGCGAGGAGTGCCACCTCGAGGTTCTCACCGGCGGTGAGGAAGGTGGCGAGGCCATTGCCCTGCGGGACGAGGACGACGCGCTGGGCAACGGCGTGGTCGCGGTCGCGCAGCGACTCACCATCGACGGCAACCGTGCCCTTCAACGGCTGCAGGAGTCCCGCCATTGTCGAGAGCAACGTGGTCTTGCCGGCGCCGGAACGGCCACTGATCGCCACCACGCGCCCGGGCTCCGCGGTCAATGTGACGTCCTGAAGAACCGGCGGCTTACTGCCATAGCTGACAGACACCTGGTCCACAGTCACAGTCCGCACAGCGGCCTCCCGTCCCGTTGTGGCCCCTGGCTGAGGCGCGATGAGCATACCTGGACAGTTCCCGCCGCGCGATGGTCCGAGAGGTCGCGACAGACCACGGAAAGGGCCCCTGACCTGCGGCTTGGCCAACCTGGTCAGGTACGCCCGCGCGGGCCGATGCGGCCGCACTTCGATGGCCATCGGCGGCGCCGTGACCTGATCTCGCCGGCGGCCCGGTCGACCAGCTGCTCCTTCATGATCAAAGTACGCAAACTGTAGGTTTCGGCGCGCCAGAACCTACAGTTTGCGCACACTCGGCCGAGGACAGGCGGTCTTGACCGCTACAGCTTCCTGCTCATGACGTACTGGGCGACCGCGCCGGCAGCGACGCGCGGTGGGCAAGATCCACACCGGTGCCAAGCCTGCATCAGGGACGCGCGAGGGCCGAAAGTGCTCCCCGCCATGCCTCGCCACCTAGATCATCGGCGTCAAGGGCATCCGCTAGCCTCGACCGCCATGACCCCTGCCGCTCGTGCGTTTCACGTCCTGTTTCTTGTGGCGGGGCTCGTCGTCCTGTGCGTGGGACTGTTTCTCGGTCTGGACAGCAATGCCGATCCTGGCGTCAGCGAGGACGACATTGCTGAGGCCGAGGCGGGAGCGCCCACTGAGGAACAGGTGCGGATGGCGCTCCGCAGATCCGGTGCGAGGGTCGCCATCCTGCAGGGCACGACGTGGAACTGCGAGCCGAGCGGATCGACGGTCGAGTGCGAGTCTGACGCCGCCGAACTCGTGCTTCCCCGCCAGACGGATCTCCCGGTCGTGGTGACGCTCGTCGGACTAGGCCTGCTGGTGGCGTCGGCGTCCCTGGCGGCCGCAGGCGCTGCACGGGGAGGGTCTGCGGCGCAGCCGGCGACACCCCAAGGGCCCTGAGATGCCATGTCGTTGACCAGATCTACGAGTAGCGGGACGGCGGCTGAATCCGCGACGTCGGCTTCTGGCGTTTCCCGCGTCCGAGCAGTACGGCACCGATCCGCTGCTTCCGACCGGTTCCGTTGCACCGGTGGCATGGCCGCAGTGAGTAGGTGAACAACGAGCCCGGGTGTCGGCCCAAACCCTTGCAGCGATCACATTTTGCGTACGGATGAAGGAGTATTGACAGCACGTAGCCGACGATCACAATCACGACCAGCGTCCATATCGGATCCATCGAGCCTCCCCCCATGTGGTCGTCGC
>JBOHED010000328.1:0-4531 GCA_050700915.1 Actinopolymorphaceae bacterium
GGTCTGGTGGACCCTTGGCTTCAACTGCGTGATCTACCTGGCCGGACTGCAGTCGCTGCCTGACGAGCATTACGAAGCCGCCGAGCTCGACGGCGCAGGCGCCTGGGGGAAGTTCCGCCACATCACCATTCCTGGCCTGCGGAACATCTTCGTGTTCGTGGTCACGATTACGATCCTGGCCAGTGCGAACATGTTCGGCCAGTCGTACCTGGTCACGGGCGGCGGTCCCGGTGACAGCACCAGGACGGCGTTGATGGTGATGACCGAGGAAGGCCTGCGGCGGTTCCAGATGGGCACCGCGTCGGCGATGTCGTACGTGCTGGCGTTCTTCCTCGCCGTGATCGCGATCGCCAACTTCCTGGTGCAGAGGGAGCGGAAACCATGACCGCCATCCATGAGACGCCGGAGGCGACGACACCGGACTCGCGGTCGGGGAACGTCAAGACGCGACGACGTAGGGCGTACCGCAGGGATCGCAACGGGCCGTTGTTCTGGGTCGCCATCGTCATCCTGGCATTGATTTTCGTCGTGCCGATCCTGTGGATGTACCTGACCTCGTTCCGGACCGAGGCGGACGCCCGGACCATCCCGGTCACGTTCATCCCCGATGAGTTGACATTGCAGGCGTACCGGTTCGTGTTCTTCGACAGCGAGAACCCGGTGTTGTTGTGGGCACTCAACTCGTTCATCGCCGCCTCCCTGCACTGCGTCCTGGTTCTTGCGGTGTCGTCGTTCGCGGCGTACGCGCTGGCCCGGATGCAGTTCCGGGGCAAGAACCTTCTGTTCGCGGTACTGATCGCGACGCTGTTCCTGCCCGGATTCGTGTTCCTGATGCCGAACTACCTGTTGGTCGACGCCCTCCATTGGACAGACACCCTCTGGGCGCTGGTTGTCCCCGGTGCGGCTGGGGCGTTCAGTGTGTTCTTCCTGCGGCAGTTCTTCCTGTCTATTCCTCGTGAGCTGGAGGAGACGGCGCTGATCGACGGCGCGAACCAGTGGATCATCTTCACCCGGATCATCCTGCCGTTGTCGAAGCCGGCTTTGGTCACCCTGACGGTGCTGGCATTCCTCAGCAACTGGAACGACTTCATCTGGCCGATCTTCGTGCTGTTCTCACCGGAACGCCTCACCCTGGCTCCAGGACTTGCGACTCTGCAGGGAGCGGAAGCGACGAACTACCCAGTCGTGATGGCCGGCGCCACCATCGCTTCCATCCCTGTGTTGATCCTGTACATCGTCCTGCAGCGCTACATCATCGAAGGCGTCGCCAACTCTGGCATCAAAGGTTGACCCGCCCCACCCAGGCGGACCGACACCTACCTGCAGGTCGCACCAAAGCACCAACGGGCCGAACTCAGCGACTGGTTGTTGGCAGTGGTGCTGAGGCCGGGCGTTCGTTCAGGAAGCCGTTAGCAGGAAAGCCGTCTTCGTTGAAGCCCGTCAGCGTGGTGTCCAGAACGGATCGCGGCCGATGAAGCCGAGCATCCGGGTCTGGGCGTCGGCGTCGTCGGGGGTCGGTACGCGTGGACCGTACTGGCCCGAGGAGCGCATCAGATCTTCGATCGGCTCCATGCCGGCAAGCAGAACCGCACAGTACTCGGGTTCGATCCGGTCATCCTGGCCGGTCGCGCGGGCAAGGTCCCAGGTGTGCATGAATACGTCGGACGTGTAGAACTGGTCGATTGCCCGGTCCAGGGGCAGCTCTCCGATGTGTGGGTTGACGAACGACCGCTGCGGGGTGTCCGGGTCGTCCAGCAGCGTCTGTACGGCGGCGTAATGCTCCTGCCAGGCGGCGACCGGATCGTCGTCCACGCTGGGTCCGTTCGGCAGCTCGACGCCGGCGCCGCCGGCGAGGAACGAGGGGAGCCATTCGACCAGGTGGCGTACGACGTCGCGGGCGGTCCAGCCGGCGACCGGCGCGGGAGTGTCCCAGTGCTTGGCCCCGCGGACGCGGTCGGTGAACCCGCCGGCGATCTGGCGGTGCCGCTCGGCCGGCTGCAGGTCAGACAGTGCCATCGGCCAGCATCCTGTCGAGCTTGGCGTAGCCATCGTCCACGCCGACCTCCATGCCGCTCTTCAGCCAGGCGTCGCGGCTCTTGAAGCTGTCTACCAGCGACTGTGCGCGCAGCCGGCTCCGGCCGTTGCCGAGGTCGTCGACCCACAGTGTCTCCAGGGCCACGCCATCGGGCTCGCCTTCGAAGGTGAAGGTTTGCACGATACGGTCCGGGCGCACCTCGTGGAAGCAGCCGCGGAACGCGTATTCGGTGCCGTCGTCGGCGAGGGACACGTACCGGAAGCTGCCGCCGGTCCGCGCGTCCCAGTGGTCGATGCGGGTACGCATGGTGTCGGGTCCGACCCATTGCTTGAACAGTTCCGCGTCGGTGTGTGCGCGGATCAGCTGCTCCGGTGTGGCCCGGAACTCGCGCGCGATGCGGATGACGGGGAGGGCGCGGTCCGCCTCGATGGTGGTGCTGTGGCTCTTCATGGCTTCACTCCGTTCGGTCACTGGTGTTCCTTGCGTTCGCCGGTCTCGTTCATGGTTTCCAGTACGCGGTCGAGGCGCTGGTAGCGCTGCTCGGCCTGGCGGCGGTACCGCTCAATCCATTCGTCCATCAGGTCGAACGCCCCCGTCTCGAGGTGCACCGATCGCGGCTGCGGGCCACGCAACCGGCTCACCAGGCCCGCTTGCTCCAGCACCCGCAGATGCTTGTAAACGGCCTGCACGCTCATCTGGTACGGCTCGGCGAGCTGGTTCACCGTTCGGTCGCCACCCGCAAGCCGGGACACCATGTCGCGGCGGGTCGGGTCGGCGACCGCGGTGAAGACCTTGGACAGGACATCGGTCGGCATCGGCCACCTCGTTTCAACCGGTCGGTTTAAAGGCCAAGGTAGCCCGCTGGCGACCCGACCGTCAAGGGGAGGCGTGCACGGCACCGCCTGATCGTCAGGCTTGCTCGGCGACTCCCTTGCGGGCGAAGTCGACGGCCTCGGCGAGCAGTGCCTCCCACAGGGCGCGGTCGACTCGCGGCACGGCCATCCACTCCCGGAAGACCTTCCCTGCAGGCGCGAACGGCTCGCCCTCACCGCTCGCGATCAGGGCGAGGACCCGCTCGCGCGGCAGTTTGACCACCAGCGCGCCCTGCTTGTCGTCGTAGGTCGCAAGGAATCTGCCGGCCAGCCGTACGCACGGATAACCCATCATCGTGGACCGTCCGATCGCGGGATCGTAGAGCAGGTCGTCGGTGAGCTCGGCGTAAACGTCGCGGGCGTCGTCCCCGCCGGATGCTTCCGACGGGGACGTGCCCTTCGAGTCTCGCGCCATCACGCCGCCGCTGGCGGAGTGAAGACGCCGAACTGGTTGCCGGACGGGTCGCGAAGGTAGGCGAACTTCGGGGCGCCGGGGCCGGGGTCGAGGTGCTTGCTGACCACCGAACCGCCGAGTTGCTCGGCGTCGGCGCAGGTCGCCTCGACGTCGGCGACGAGGATGTAGAAGACGGCGTGGTTGGGCACCTGCCCGCCGGTGCCGAAGAGGCCGCCCATCGGGGCGTCGGCGCCGGAGGCGGTGATGTTGCGATAGTCCATGCCGCCGGAGGCCGCCGGGCCGTCGGCGGCGAAGGTCCAGTCGAACAGGCTGCCGTAGAACTTCTGGGCGCCGTCGGGGTCGCTGGTGGCGACCTCGAACCAGGCCAGGGTGGCGGGAGCGGCGTTCGTCATCGGTGTCTCCTTCTGCTTTGGATCACCTGCCGGGGCGGCGGGCTGAATCCACCGTCCCGGGGTCTCGCGACAGCCCTATGTCGGTGTTCGGCAGCGAATCCCGTGGCCGCAGAGCGGACGCCGGCACCTTCGTGCGGTAACCGTCGACCAGCGGTTCCGGGGCGGCACGCTGCGGTCGAGGCGACGGGATGCGCTCGGCCTGGGTGATGCGATCCATCCGGAAGACGCGATCTTCCTGTCTCAGGTGACACCACGCCATGAGATAGGACCCGTTGGGGCCGACAACCACGTGCTGCGGCTCGACCTCGCGGGTGGTCTCGACGCCACCGACGTCGATATAGACGACTCGCAGCACGTGGTTGTCGCGTACGGCGCGCCACACCACCTCGGCGATCTCGGCGTCGGGTTCGGGTGCCGACTGCACGAGCAGCCGTACCTTCTCCGCGGTCTGCCACGCTTCCTCGACCGCGCGGTCGGGCATGGCGGCCACGATCTTCTGCAGCGCGCTGCGGGCATCCTTGGCGAACAAGACGTGCTCGGACTGGCTCAGCGCGACCGCGACGGCCGCGGCCTCGCGCGGCGTAAAGTTCAATGGCGGCAGGCTCATCGAACGGTCGAGGGTGTAGCCGCCTGTGCGCCCGCTTTTGGTCGCGAGCGGTACGCCCGCCTGGCCGAGCGCACTGAGGTCGCGCTCGATCGTACGGACGCCGACCTCGAAATGGGCCGCCAGCTGCCGGGCCGTGCGGCCCCGGGGCCCGGCGGCCCGGAGCTCCTCGACCAGTGCGTAGAGGCGGTCGATCCGGTTCATGAGCGGAAC
>JBOHED010000329.1:0-2530 GCA_050700915.1 Actinopolymorphaceae bacterium
GCGTTCGAGACCGAACGTGCGGAGGCCTGGCTCGTCGCCGGCACGCCCCTCCTGGCGTCGCTGACCGGCCGGGCCCGGCTCGCCGTCTCCGGCTACATCGCCGGTGGCCGGGCCGCGTGCACAGCTCTGCGGCGAGGCGACTACGACCCGCTGCGACGGGTACCGAAACCCACATCACGTCATGTGGCGGGTGCCTGGTTACGGAGTGTGGCAAGGGGGTGGGGATGACGGCAGGGACGGACCCGGTGACGCCCGTCGACCAGGCGTACGCCGTGTGCGAGGCGATCACCCGCCGGGAGGCACGGAACTTCTCCTACGGCATCCGGCTGCTGCCCCCAGCCAAGCGGCGCGCGCTGTCGGCCGTCTACGCGATGGCCCGGCGGATCGACGACATCGGCGACGGTGATCTGCCCGCGGACGACAAGCTGCGCGCGCTTGCCGCGGTCCGTTCCCGCGTCCGCCGGCTCCGTGTGGGCGGCCGGCTCGGTGTGGGCGGCCAGCTCGGTGTGGGCGGCCAGCTCGGTGTGGGCGCCGAGCTCGGTGTCGACGGGGGCGCGTACGAAGGAGATCCGGTTCTCACCGCTCTCGCCCACGCCGCCCGGCGATTTCCGGTGCCGCTGGCGGCGTTCGACGAGTTGGTCGACGGCTGCGAGGCCGATGTCCGCGGGCACCACTACAAGACGTTCGACGACCTGGTGGGTTACGCCCGCTGCGTGGCGGGGTCCGTGGGGCGGTTGTCCCTCGGCGTCTTCGACCCGCCCGCGTGGAAGCTCGCGGCGCCGCTGGCCGACACGCTGGGCGTCGCGCTTCAGCTCACCAACATTCTCCGCGACCTACGTGAGGACCGGCA
Organism: Actinopolymorphaceae bacterium; assembly: GCA_050700915.1. GTDB lineage: Bacteria > Actinomycetota > Actinomycetes > Propionibacteriales > Actinopolymorphaceae > Thermasporomyces. Next base: position 851 of record JBOHED010000329.1, read on the forward strand.
GCGCGGCCGGGTCTACCTACCGGCGGAGGACCTCGAACGGTTCGACTGCGAGCTTGACCTGGACGCCGGCGGCAACCTCGCGGACGCACCGGGCTTCGTCGCACTCGTACGGTTCGAGGCCGACCGGGCGGAGACGTGGTACGCGCGCGGGCTCGACCTCCTCCCCCTGCTCGACCGGCGCAGCCGCGCGTGTACGGCGGCGATGGCCGGCATCTACCACCGGCTGCTCGACCGGATCAGGACCGAGCCGGACGCGACCCGGCACACCCGGCTGTCGTTGCCGGGGCGGGAGAAGGCGGCCGTCGCCGCTCGGGCGATCCTCCGGGGACGCGCATGACGGCGCCGGGCGAGGGTGCGGCTCCCCTCGCGGGCACCTCCCTCGCTGGCCCTTCTCTTGCTGGCGCCCCTCTCGCCGGCACCTCTCTCGCGGGCACCTCTCTCGCTGGACGGACCGTCGCGGTCGTCGGCGGTGGTCTCGCAGGCATCACCGCGGCCTGCCGGCTGGCCGACCGGGGTGCAGAGGTGACGCTGCTCGAGGCGCGGCCCGACCTCGGCGGAGCGACGTACTCCTTCCGGCGCGGTGACCTGACCGTCGACACCGGGCAGCACGTGTTCCTCCGGTGCTACGAGAGCTACCGCTGGCTGCTCGACCGGCTGGGCGTGACCGCGAGAGCGCCGGTGCAGGAACGCTTCGCGATTCCCGTCCTGTACCAGCCGGCGTCGGCACGTTCGTACCAGGTGGCGTGGCTGCGCCGGAGTCGGCTCGGACCCGCACCACTGCACCTCGCTCCGGCCCTCGCGCGCTATGCACCGCTGTCGCTCGTCGACCGCGCCCGGATCGCGCCGGCTGTCCTCGCGCTGCGCACGGTCGATCCCGACGACCCGGCCAACGACACGCTGACGTTCGGCAGCTGGCTGCGCATCCGCGGCCAGAGCAGCCACGCCGTCGACCGGCTGTGGGCACTCATCACCGTCGCGGCGCTGAACCTGCACCCCGACGACGCCTCACTCGCGCTGGCCGCCCGCGTCTTTCGTACCGGCCTCCTCGAAGATGCGCGGGCCGCCGACATCGGAATCCCCGCGGTTCCGCTCCGCCAGCTGCACGCCGAACCCGCCGCGCGGCTCTTCGCCGAACTCGGCGTACGCCTGCACACGAAGGCGAAAGTGACCGCGATCGAGGTGGACAGCGACATGGACAGCGACATGGACAGGGACCGCCACACCGGATTTCTCGTTCGTACGCACGACGGGGAGCTCGCGGTCGAGGGCGTCGTACTCGCCGTCCCCCACCAGGCGGCCGGCGTCCTGGTCCCTGAGGAGGCGGCACCGATGCGCTACCGGTGGACCGGGCTCGGCGCCTCCCCCATCGTCAACGTCCACCTGCACTACGACCGAAGGGTGATGGACCTCCCCTTCGCCGCCGCGCTCGACTCTCCGGTCCAGTGGGTGTTCGACCGGAGCCAGGCGGCCGGCGTCCAGCACGGCCAGTACCTCGTCGTCTCGCTGTCCGCCGCGCACGGCCACCGGCGGACGCCGGCCGAGGAGCTCCAACGCCAGTTCGCCGACGCGATGGCCACGCTGTTCCCGCGAGCCCAGGGCGCGCGGCTGGTCGAGTCGTTCGTCACCCGTGAACCACACGCCACCTTCCGCCAGGGTCCCGGGACGGCCTCGCTTCGGCCC
>JBOHED010000330.1:0-5727 GCA_050700915.1 Actinopolymorphaceae bacterium
CGACGCCGAGCATCGACACGACCACGAGGATCTGGTTGACGAGCTTGCAGGTCTGTCCGGCGCCGACCGGCCCGACGTGGGTGATCGTGCTGCCCATGGCGTCGAGGTACGGGCGTACGCGGTCGACGCTGGCCTCCTCGCCACCGACCATGATCGACAGCGTGCCCTTGGCCGCGCCCTCGCTGCCTCCGGAGATCGGCGCGTCGAGGAAGCCGACGCCGCGTTCGGCGAGCGTCGCCGCCCACCCGCGGGTCGCCTCAGGGCTGACCGTGCTCGCGTCGACGACGACCGATCCGTCGCTGACGCCTTCGGCGATGCCGCCGTCGCCGAACAACACCTGCTCGACGTCGGGAGTGTCGCTCACACAGGTGAAGACGACCGGGCAACGCTCGGCCACCGCTCGCGGTGAGTCGGCGACCTGAGCGCCGGCTGCGACCAGTGGCTCGGCACGCGAGGCCGTGCGGTTGTAGACCACGACGTCGAATCCGGCACGGAGCAGGTTGCCGGCCATCCCGGCGCCCATGATGCCGAGTCCGACAAAACCCACTGGCTCACTCATGCGGTCGTCCTTCTCTTACGTGGTCGCGGTCGTGTCTGCATCGTCGCGGTCATGTCTGCCCGGTCGCCGTCACCTGCGGGCCGAGGTGCTTCGCCAGGAACTCCAGCGCCGGAGGATACGCGTCGAGTTGGTTGACCTGGCGTGCCAGGCCGTGTCCCTCGTCGGCGTACACGCGGAGCTCGCAGGGGATGTCGCGCGCCTTCAGCGCGGCGGCCAACTGCTCGGCTTCCGACAGCGGCACCCGAGGGTCGTTGGCGCCGTGGATGACGAAGAGTGGGGCGCGGATCGCGTCGACCCTGGTGAGCGGGCTCGCGTCGTGCAGGAACTCGCGATCGTGCTCGAGGGAGCCGTACTCGCGTTCGCGGTGGCTGCGACGGTAGCTCGAGGTGTTCTCGAGGAACGTCACCAACGAGGCGATCCCCACGATGTCCACCCCGGCCGCCCACCGCTCGGGCTGGAACGCGAGTCCGGCGAGGACCATGTAGCCGCCGTACGAACCGCCGTAGAGCGCCGCCCGCGACGGGTCGAGACCGAGAGTCGGCAGCCAGTCGTGGAGGGCTGCCAGGTCGGCTACGGAGTCGAGCCGGCGGCGCACGTCGTCGAGGGCGTACCACCGCTTTCCGTACCCGGTCGAACCCCGCACGTTGGGCACGAGGACGGTGTGTCCCTGCGCGACGAGACCCACGACGATCGGGTTCCACTGTTGGACGGACTGGCTCTCCGGACCGCCATGGATGTAGACGACGACCGAGCCGTCACCGCCGTCCTCCGGTTGGTAGACGAACACCGGAATCCGCTCGCCGTCCGGCGTCGGGACACGGTGCGAGGTCGGACGCGGGAGTCCCTCCGGCAGCGGTGGCGCGTCCGGCGCGCGGACCGGGGTCAGCGCACCGGTCGCCGGATCGCAGCGGATCGCGTACGCGGGTCCGGACGGAGAGGAGTACGTCATGGCCAACGCCGCGCCGGACCCTGACCACACCGGGTCGGGAACACGGACCAGTGCGGGGCATCCGCCCGGCGGGAGGTCGAGCACGCGCACCAGGCCACCGTCGGCGAGCCGGTGAATCGCCAGGGATACCGCTCCGTCGTCGTTCGTCGCCACCAGGACGTGCTCGCCGTCCGGGGATGCCCAGCCGATCAGGTCGTGGGCGTCGCTGACGACGACATCGGCCCAGGTGCGGCTCGCCAGGTCGTACTTCACGACCGCCGTCAGCTCCCGGCCGCTGTTGGTGGACAGCAACAACCCGCTCGAGTCCGGAAGCCACGAGGGAGTACGCATGAACGCGTCGTCCTCCCTCCCGGTGAGCTCCTCGGCGTGTCCGTCGGCCGTCGACACGAGGACCAGCTGGTAGGAGTTGGCGGGTGCGTTCGGCCGGGTCAGAGCCACCCAGTGACCGTCGGGGGAGGCCTCTGCCTCCAGGACGTAGCCGCCGCCGTCGTACAGCACGCGTTCCTCGCCGGTCGCGACGTCGCGGCTGAGGAGATCGAAGTCGACGCCGTTGCGCCGGTTGGTCAGGTAGAGCACCCGGCCGGGCTGGACACCGGCGAGCCGGTGCAGCCAGCGCGGGTCGTGGACGAAAGGCCGCAGCGTGGGCAGGTCGCTCGACGTGTCGTCGGTGAGGTCGATCAGGGACAGCTGAGCGCGTTCGTTGCCGCCGGCGTCGTGCTCGACGACGATGGTCCGGCTCTCCGGGAGGTAGCGGCCGTTCGCCGGACCGTCGAGAGCGGTCAACTGCCGCCATGATCCGTCGGTGCCCACCTCGTAGAGCTGCATGGTGCCGGACGTGTCGTTGCCGAGAAGGAGCCGGCCGGTGTCGTCGACGTCGCGGGCGGCGACGGCGGGGGCGGTGATGAGCCTGACCAGGAGTTCGGGTGCCGGGAGGACGCCTGTCGCCATGGGAGGACCGTAACAATCTCGGCGCCCGGAGGTGGACCCGAGCCCTGCCCGGTCCCGGCCAGCGACGGCACCGGCCCGGCTGGCTGGCGTGAGCGATTCATCAGATGTCAGGCAGAATGGGGTGAGGTAGCGAGCCTCATTGCCCGATGTCTGGCCGGAACGAACGAGGAGACTTGATGGCAGATCCAACGTTTCGCGGTGTCGGCGTCGCACTGATCACCCTCTTCGCCCCCGACGGGTCGGTTGACGTGCCCGGCACAGCGGCCCATGCGCGCCGGGTCGTCGACGCCGGAGTCCGTGCAGTCCTGGTCGCCGGTACGACGGGCGAGGCGGAGACACTGGACGATGCCGAGCGCGAGGATCTGATCGCGGCGACCCGCGACGCGCTGCCCGACGACGTCACCGTGATCGGCGGGGCCAGCGGCTCGTGGGCGAGGGGAGCGGCCGCGCGGGCCACGGCGGCGCGCAAGGCGGGTGCCGACACCGTGCTGGTCAGTCCCGCTCGGGGCGGTGTCGACCAGGTCGCCCTCTTCACCGCGGTGGCCGAGGCCGTCGGCGACCCCAGCCGGGTGATCGGCTACCACAACCCAGGCCCTCTCGGCGTGCCCGGGATCGAGGTGTCCGCGCTGCCGGATCTGCCGATCGGCGCGGTCAAGGACTCCTCGGCCGACCCGGCGCGGATGCTGCACGAGCTGTCGACCTGGGACGGGAACGTCTACATCGGCTCCGGGGCGTTGATCACCTACGCCGGGCTCGTCGGTGCGTCCGGAGCATTGCTGGCGTTCGCCAACTCAGAACCGGAGACCTGCGTCGCGGCGTTCGGCGGCGACGCGAAGGCACAGCGGTCCCTGGCGGAGCTGGTCGTGGCGGTCCGCGGATCCGGACTGCGCGCGGTCAAGCGGGCCGCGGCGGCGAAGTACGGCGTGTCCGACGTTCTCCGCCTGGACCTGCGGTAACGGGCCCTGCGGCAACAGGCCCTCTGGTCACAGGCGTCACCAGGGCGGGTTGGCGTCGGTGTAGGCCGGCCGGGGCAGCGGCTCGCCAAGCAGGAACGTACGGACGAGCCGGCCGTGCACATCCGGCCGGCTCGTACTGACGGTATGTCCGGCGTCGTCGATGGCAAGCAGCGTGGTGACGGGAAGCACATCCCGGTACTCCCGCGTCGCCTCCCAGGAGACGTAGTCGCACTCGCCCCGGAGCACGAGGACGGGTGCGCCGGCGCGGTCGAGTGCGGGTCTCGGGTCATCGACCCGAGCCGCGTCCAGGGCCGTCGCGGCGTTGACCCAGAAGCCGAGCCCGCGTAGCCGCTCCGCTGACCCGTCGACGGCAGCTGACGTGGGTGAACACCCGGGACGCATGTCCAGTTCGCTCACGAACGCCTCGTACATTCCGTCTACCTGGGAGTCGGGAAAAAGGGTGTGAGCGGTACGCGGCCCTATCGTTGCGGCCAGCACATGGGCGAGAAGGAACCGCGGGTAGCGCCCTAGCACCTCCTGCTGGTTTCTCTGTCCCGCCTCGGTGAGCCGCTCGCGATCGGTGAATGCCGCCGGCCAGATCTCCCCCGGCGAGTCGACCACGGCTCGGGCCACCCGATCCGGATGGGCGGCGAGATAGTGGGCGATGAGCGTGCCGCCCCACGAGGCTCCGACGAGAACCACACGGTCGGCGTCCAGGACCTCCCGGATCCCGTCCAGGTCGGCGACGTGGCGGGCGACCGTGTAGCCGCGGACGTCGGACAGGCGTTCGGACAGGCCGGCACCGACCTGGTGGTAGTCGTACACGTCGAAGCCGATGTCGGCGAGTGACTGCGCCAGCGCGTCCTGGCGCGAGGCGGGCGCGCCGGGCCCGCCGTGGACCAGGACGACCGGCGTGGGCCGACGTTCGCCCCTTGCGGGGGTGTGCGTGTAGGCGAGGCGAGAACCGGTGGGGAGGTCCCAGAACCTGGTCGCCGCGGTCGGCACGGACGGACTGTATGGCGGTGCGGGTGCGAGGAGCAGTGCACCCATGCCCAGAGCCACGACGGCGGTCGTGAGGACGGAGACTCCGCCGGTGAGCCAGCGACGCCAGCTGCGGGCATCGGCGATCCGGCGTGCCGCCGGGCGTACCAGCAGGCCGGTACAGACCGCCGTCACCAGCGCTGCCGCGACAGCCGCCCACCGGCTGCCGGAGAGGGACGCGGTAACCACCATCGCCGCCAGCGCGCTGACAACCCCGAGCGGGATCGCGGCGACGACCACGAGCCACCACGCAGTCCGCCGTACGGCCGCCACGACGGTCACCACGGGTGCATCAGCTGGCCTGGCTCACGCTCGACATGTTGAAGTCGGGGATCCGCAGGGCGGGCGCCGCGACCCGCGGGAAGTAGTCGCCCCACTCCCGCGAGAACGCCGGCACCGTCACACCGGACTCCGCGAAGCGACTCAGCAGGTCGACCGGGCTCTCGTTGAAGCGGAAGTTGTTGACCTGACCGACGACCTCGCCGTGTTCGACGAGGTAGACGCCGTCGCGCGTCAGGCCGGTGAGCAGCAGGGTCTGCGGGTCGACCTCGCGGATGTACCACAGGCAGGTCAGCAGGAGGCCGCGGTCGGTCCGGGCGACTAGGTCGTCGATCGATCCGGCCGGGTCCGGGATGTCGAGGATGAGGTTGTCGACGTACGGCGTGACCGGCAGACCGGTGAGCTCCGCGGAGTGCCTGCTGGTCGCCAGCGAGGTGAGCGCGCCGTCGCGGATCCAGTGCGTACAGCCCAGCGGAAGGCCGTTGTCGAAGACGCTCTGGGTGCTCGACGACGAATGGGCCACCACGAACGGTGCGCATTCCAGCCCGGAGTACGCCGGGTCGGAGTACATCGCGAGGTCGCTGGGGGAGAGGCGTTCGCCCACCCGGGTACCGCCGCCGGGCTTGCTGTAGACCGTCTGTCCCTCGTGGGCGTCCCGTGCCGACATCGTCCAGTACGCATAGATGAGCAGGTCGGCGACGGCGGTGGGCGGGAGCAGCGTTTCGTACCTGCCGGCCGGCAACTCGACCCTGCGGGTGGACCAGTCCAGGCGACGGTCGAGTTCGCCCGCGAGCGCGGACGCGTCGACGTCGGTGAAGTCACGCGTCGCCTGGCCCACCCACGCCGAGCCGCTGAGGTCCGACGACTTGCCCGTCATGGTGACGAAGCCGGTCGGCTGGACGTGACGCATCCGCAGGCCGGTGGACGAACCGACGTAGACCGTGCTCAGGTCGTGTTCGACGAAGCCGTAGTGGTGCCGGCCGGTGTCGCGGGCC
>JBOHED010000331.1:0-6012 GCA_050700915.1 Actinopolymorphaceae bacterium
GCATAGAAGCGGGAAAAGCTCCAACAACTCGGTGCCGGCTCGAAGGCGGCCTGGGTCATGCGGGTTGACCGCAAGCAAGCGGTCAACTGTTCCAGCGGAGGATGGCGGCGATCTCGCGTTCCCAACCGAGCACGCTCACCGTCGTGGTGTCGAGGACCAGGTGGGCGCCTGCCTCGGGTGGCTGACCGATCCAGCGGGCACCGAGGACCCGCAGGAAGTGGCTGTGCGCGAAGAGCAGAGCGCGCTCGCCTGCCTCCCTGCACACCCGTTCGATGATCCGGTCCGCCCGCTCTGCCACGGCCTGCGCCTTCTCGCCGCCCGGCACCGGATGGGTCCAGATGGTCCAGCCGGGGATCGTCTGGCGGACCTGCGCCGTGGTGAGTCCTTCGTACTCCCCGTATCTCCACTCGTGAGCGTCCTCGTCGACCACGGCGCGGTCACCGAAACCAGCGAGCCGAGCCGTCTCCCGGGCGCGCAGCAGCGGGCTGGTGAGGACCAGGGCGAACGACGTACCGGCAAGGCGCGCCTGCAGCTCTCGCGCGGCGAGTTCGCCGGCCGCGGTGAGGGGCAGGTCGGTCACGCCGGTGTGCCGGTGCGTACGACTCCACTCGGTCTCACCGTGCCGCGCCACCCACAGCTCGGGTCGCGCCGTCACAGCGTGCCGGTGTGCAGGGCCAGCTTCGCGAGGAGGTTGCGGGCGTCGTCGGCCTTCTGTGGTTGGCAGAGAATGTCGTAGGTCGCCGCAACCACCTGGGTACGCGAGGTGAAGTCCCGGTGGCCTCCGGTGGCGCGGTAGCCGACCCAGCCGAAGATGACGCCGAAGATCGCACCGATCACGATGCCGGTGATCACCAGGGCGATCGCGTTGGCGCCGGACTCGGCGAACAGGCTGATCAGGATGCCGACGAAAAGACCCCACCACGCGCCGGCTCCGGCGCCGACGGCGATGGCGCGACCCTGGGTCAGGCGTCCGGTCACCCGTTCGACCAGCCGAAGGTCGCTGCCCACGATCGTGACGTTCTCGACCGGGAACTTGTTGTCCGACAGGTAGTCGACCGCGCGTTGAGCGTCGGCATAGTTGGGGTACGACCCGACCTTGAGACCGCTGGGCGGCTCGGGAAGCGGTACACGCATCGCGGACACCTTCCTCTCGAAGGTCTCTCCAGGCCCGCCGGACGATCCTCGTGGGCACGAACGACCGACCAGGTGCGGCTGGTCCTCACCGGATGGAACTGTTCTCCCCCGAGGATGCCCCACCCATGGTGGCCAATGCGCACGATCAGCGGTTTTGCCGCTGGTAGACTGGGCCCGGTTCACGCCATGTTGTCGTGACATCTCCGCCCGACATCCTGTCTCGGCGTACATGTTCTGCCCTTCGGAGGGCCCGGTGTCGAGGAGGTGGTTGCAGGTGAAACCTGCCTATCCCTGCAGTACCTGCGTCCTCCGACGCCGATCTGAGCTCGGGCGCTAGCAGGCGGCACGCAGTCCTCTCTCGTTTTCCCGGCTGCCTGCCGACACGTGCCCGGTTCGATCCCCTGCTGGTCCAGCAATGCCTCGGAGGACCTCCGACGTCCACCGCTCGTGGACGCCTTCGTTTGCCGTATTCCCGGACGAGGAGGTCAGCCGATCATGGCAGCACCGAGCGCATCCGTCAGTCCTGCCCGCAACGCCGTGCTCGCCGGGCGCCGCGCCCGCGCGATGATGCGCGCGATCCGCCGCCGCTCGCAGCCCGAAGGTCATGCCGTCGGATCCGCCGAGCCCGCGGCGACGGCGAACAGCCCGGACGAGGCGATCGTCGACTGGGCGTTCTACCGCGACGGCAAGCGCCAGGACGACGTCCCGTCGTACGCAGAGGGAGTACGCCGAGCCCGCCATGGCGGCGGCTTCGTCTGGATCGGCCTGTTCGAACCGACCGAGAGCCAGCTCGCCGGCATCGCCGACGAGTTCGACCTGCATCCGCTCGCGGTCGAGGATGCGGTGACCGCGCACCAGCGACCGAAGCTCGAACGCTACGACGACTCCCTCTTCGCGGTGTTCAAGACGGTGCGCTATGCCCCACAGGACCAGGTCCCCACGGCCGGCGAGCTGGTGGAGACCGGCGAGGTCATGGCGTTCATCGGCGCGGAGTTCGTGGTGACGGTCCGACACGGCGACCACAGCGAGCTGGGGCAGGTACGCCGGCAACTCCAGGACAACCCCGACCATCTGACACACGGGCCGTCCACGGTTCTCCACGCCGTCGCCGACCGGGTGGTCGACGACTACCTGGCGGCGGTCGACCGGCTGCAGGACGACATCGACGAGTTGGAGATCTCGGTCTTCTCCGCCCGCGGCGCCCGTGACGTCGGGCGGGTCTACCAGCTCAAGCGACAGGTCCTGGAGCTCAAGCGGGCGGTCGCGCCGCTCGCGGTCCCGTTGCGGCATCTGGCCGAACGGCCGTTGCGGTTGGTGTCGCCGGAGATCCGGGAGTACTTCCGCGACGTCGAGGACCACCTCACCCGGGTCCGTGAGCAGGTGGCGGCCTTCGACGAACTGTTGACGTCGATCCTCCAGGCGAGCCTCGCCCAGCTCACCGTGGCCGAGAACGAGGACATGCGGAAGATCTCGGCCTGGGTGGCGATCCTCGCCGTCCCGACGATGATCGCCGGCATCTACGGCATGAACTTCACCCACCTGCCGGGGGCCGACTGGCGGTTCGGCTATCCAGCCGTGCTGCTGGTGACGCTCGTCATCTGCGTGACGCTCCATCGCTACTTCAAACGCAACGGCTGGCTCTGAAGGCGCGGCACCCGACGACCTGGGCGTGCCGCGAGGGCGGTTTCATGATCATGCGTCATGTATGGCTGGTTTTCCGGGGGCCGAGAAACCGCCATTCGTGACGCATGATCATGAAACCGTCCCTTGTCCGACACCACGCTCAATCCGACACGCGTGGCTTGACATCGAATGGCCTCGGCCAAATACTCGATACAGAGTATTCAGCCGTGGGTAGGAGGGCCGATGACGAGACGCAAGGTGTCCAATCCCCTCGCCCTCGCCGTCCTGTCCTTGTTGCTCGAGCGACCCATGCATCCGTACGAGATGTCGCGCACGCTCCGGGAACGCCACAAGGAAGGCAGCATCAAGCTCAACTACGGCTCGCTGTACTCGGTCGTCGACAAGCTGGTGACCCATGACCTGATCGAGCCACAGGAGACCGTGCGCGACGGCCGGCGACCCGAACGCACGGTCTACCGCGCGACCAGCGCGGGACGGGCGGAGTTCGAGGACTGGCTGGCCGAGCTGCTCGCCATGCCGGTGAAGGAGTTCTCCCAGTTCGAGGCCGGCCTCTCCCTCCTCCCAGGTCTCCCGCCTGAGGAGGTGGTCGACCTGCTCGACCAGCGTTGTGGCCAGCTCGAGCTCTCCCTCGCCTCCTATGAGGCCATCCTCGGGACCAGTAGGGCGTCACTTCCCCGGCTGTTCTGGATCGAGTGGGACTACGTACGCGCTCATCTCGAGACCGACCTGCGCTGGACGCGGCAGCTCGCCGACGACATCCGCGACGGTTCACTCGACGGGCTCGTGCACTGGCGGGCGTTCCACACCGACGGCACCAGGCCCGACCTCTCCCCCGACGATGCCGAACGCGAGAACACGCCCGCGAAGAAGAAAGGACGGCTCAAGAGCGTCTGAGGCCCGCAGTCCCAAAAGAGCCCTGGCGAGGGTGCGGCAACACCCACGCCAGAGCCGTGATCCCCAGATCGTTCCGGTCCGAACGAACGAACCCTCGCCATCTGAAAGAACCCACTTCCCAGACTAACGCGAGGACCGCTCAGCGGATCCGGACCAGCCCATTCGTACGCCATGGGAGGTTCACCGCAGCATGTCCAGCATCACGTCCAACATCACGCCCGTGCCGACCCCGCCCGGCGGAGGCCAGCCACGCCCGACCGGCCTCGCCATCGAGGCGCGCGATCTGTCCAAGACGTACGCCGGAAAGGTTCGTGCCCTCGCCGGCCTGAGCTTCTCCGTCGACGCCGGCACGGTCTTCGCACTGCTCGGCCCCAACGGCGCCGGCAAGTCGACGGCCGTCAAGATCCTCACCACCCTGACCCGGCCGGACGCCGGATCCGCCACCGTCGCGGGCCACGACGTGCTACGGCAGCCCGAGGAGGTACGCCGGTCCATCGGTTACGTCTCGCAGAAGCCGCAGTTCGATCCCGAGGCGACCGGAAGCGAGAACCTCTACCTGCAGGGGCGCTTGTACGGCGTACCGCGTAGACAGCTCAGAGCTCGTTGCCGCGTCCTGTTGGAGAGGTTCGGGCTGGGTGCTGCCGCGGACCGTGCCGCGCGTACGTACTCCGGAGGTATGCAACGCAAGCTCGACGTCGCGCTCGCGCTCGTCCACACACCGCAGGCGCTGTTCCTCGACGAGCCGACGACCGGCCTCGACCCACACGCGCGGTCCGACATGTGGCACGAGATCACCCGACTGGCGTGCGACGACGGGTTGACCATCCTGTTGACCACCCACTACCTCGACGAGGCCGACCAGCTCGCCCAGGAGGTCGCGATCGTCGACCGCGGCACGATCGTCGCGCAGGGAAGTCCCGAACGCCTGAAGAGTGAGCTGCGCGGGGATGCAATCGTCGTCGATCTCACGCACCCCGCGATGGGCAGCGTCGGCCCACCCGAGGTCGAGGGCGTCGCGCAACCTGCGGTTGACGGTGTTGAGAGTGTCCACAGTGAGGTGAGGACAGTGCTCGGACGCCTCGACGGCCTACGGGACATCAGTGTCGACGGCTCGAGCGTCCGCGCGCGGGCCGACCATGGCGCCCGGGCGGTGCCCGCCATTCTCGCCGCTCTGGAGGCGACCGGGCTCGGCGTCGCGTCGGTCACCGTCGCCCGCCCGTCGCTCGACGACGTCTACCTGAGGTACGCGGGACGACCGTTCGACGAGCACGACGGCCTGCGGACGAGCGGACCGACGCGTCACACCGAGGAGGTCGGCCGATGACCGCCACGCTCGTCCAGGCCGGGAACCTGACCCTGCGGGAGATCCGCGCCCTGCTGCGGCAGCCCTTGTACATCGCGGTGGCGCTGATCCAGCCACTGGTGTGGCTGCTGCTGTTCGGCCAGCTGTTCAGCCGGGTCGTGGAGATACCGGGGTTCGCCGGTGCTTCGTACATCACCTTCATGACACCTGGAATCGTGGTCATGACCGCACTGTTCACCAGCGCGTGGACCGGCATGGGTCTGATCGACGACATGGAACGCGGCGTCATGAACCGGTTCCTGGTCTCGCCGACCAGCAGGGGTGCGATTCTCGCCGGCAAGATGGCCCACCTCGCGGTCAGCCTCGCGCTGCAGGTCCTCATCGTCGTCGGCATCGGACTGGCGATGGGTGCGCGCTACCCGGGTGGGGTGGCCGGTGTGCTGGTGACCGTCTGCGTCGCGGTTCTGCTCGCCGTTGGCTTCGGTTCGTTCTCCAGTGCGGTGGCGTTGCTGGTACGCCGGAGGGAGTCGCTCATCGCGGCGTCGCAGTTCCTGGTGCTGCCGATGTCGTTCCTGTCCTCGACCCTGATGGCGAAGGAGATCGCACCGGCGTGGATCCAGCGGGCGGCCAGCTTCAATCCCGTCGACTGGGCGGCGACGGCGAGTCGAGGGGCGTTGTCAGCCGATCCGGAGTGGGGTGCGGTGCTGCTGCACTGTGGGTACCTGACGGTGTTCGCGGGAGGGCTCGGATTCCTGGCCACGCGGGCGTTTCGTTCCTACCACCGGTCGGTGTAGGTGGCGCGGCGCTTCCATGATCATGAAGAGAAACCGGCGCATACGCCGACAAGACCTTCATGATCAGGATCATGAAGGTCACGGGGTGGTGGGGGTCGTGGACATCGCCCGCAGTGACTCGGCCTCGTCGCGGAGGGCGTCGAGCGCGGCCTTCACGCCCGCTTCGGCACCGCCCGCGTCACTCACGAGGTCGACCAGACCCTGGTCGTCGCCCAGCGCGGCGATGGCGTCGCGGACCCGGTG
>JBOHED010000332.1:0-2539 GCA_050700915.1 Actinopolymorphaceae bacterium
GTGTAGAAGAGGTGCTGCTCATCGGCCGACCACACCGCGCCGTAGCCGGTCGGCGTGATGACGTCGGGCAGGAGCTCACCGGTCTGCAGGTCCTTGACCCGCAGCTCGAACTCCTCGCTGCCGTTGGTGTCGGCGGAGTACGCAAGGAGCCGCCCGGCGGCGGTGACGGCGAAGGCGCCCAGAGCGAAGTATTCCGTGCCTTCGGCGGCCTGGTTGCAGTCGAGCAGCACCTGTTCCTTCTCGCCACCGGGCTTGCCCGCCCGGAGCGGCTGCCGCGCGAAGATCGGGTACTGCTGGCCCTCCACCGTGCGGGTGTAGTACTCCCAGGCACCGTCACGGGCCGGGACGTCCTCGTCGGTCTCCTGGATGCGCGAGCGGAACTCGTCGAACAGGTCGCCGCGGAGCCCTTCGAGGTGGGCCAGCGTCTGCTCGGTGTAGGCGTTCTCGGCCTCGAGATGGGCCAGGGTCGCGGGGTTGTCCCGCTCGCGCAGCCAGGCGTACTCGTCGGTCCGTTCGTCGTCATGGTGACGGTGGACCACTGGACGCTGTGCGGGTCGGGGCGGTGTCGGCATGCCGCCGACCCTACCGGCGCGGCGACCTCCTCGCGGCCAACGCCTCCGCATGTCCTGGCTGGTGGGGGCGACGTTCGGGATCGATCAGGTGCCCTCCGCCGGCACTACCTGGGGATAGCGAACGACGCGACGTTGTCCGCCGTCCAGTGCGCAGCCTTGACCGAACCTGTGACGTAGGAGCTGGTGCTGTCACCCGTGCCGAGACACCACTCGGCGTTGTCGATCTCGACCATGAGGATGGCCGCGCCGATCGCCCGTCGTTCCCGACCGGTCAGGGCATTCGCCCTCTGGTAGCCGTCGAGAGGGGTCGCTACCAGGGACCGGAACCTTGGACCGCGTTCGGCGAAGTCGCCTACCGCCCAGAGAACCCGGTTCGCGAGGTAGCGCGCGAGATCGTAGATCCGCGGACCGCGCGGGAGGTGGTCCAGGTCGACGAAGCCGACGACGTGACCGTCGTGGAGGAGCACGTTGCCGTCGTGGCAGTCACCGTGGATCAGGTGCTGGGGAGATCGGCCAGCGTTTCGCACAGGTGGGGCAGGAGCCGGTCGACCTTGCCCGCAAGCGAGGTGTCGGCCGCCCGGAGAATCGGCCAGTACGCGCTCGAAAGGCGTTCTGCGGGGATGATCTCGTACGACCGAATGGCGAAGGGACAGCGCTCCAATGCCTTGTGCAGAAGGCCGATCGCGCCCCCGATCCTGGCGTAGACGGCGGCGGCGTCCGGGCGTGTCTCCGGAGTGTCGGCGGTCGCGCGAATGCGCGGGCTCAGTGTGTAGAGGTCGGGTTCGTCGCCACCGTGGATGTGTCCCTCGTCGGTGACCAGGGGCACGGCGACGGGAACTCCGGCGGCGTGCAGGTGGGTGAGTACTCGGTATTCGGCGACCAGTCGGGTCAGTGGCGCTTCCGGGTCGAGCGGCAGGATCTTCTTGAGGACGTACTCCCTGCCGTCCTCCCCACGCACCGCCCAGACCCGATCCGCGTCCGCGTGCAGTGGATCGACCTCGGCCCGACCGATCACGCCTTCCCAGGCCGACAGAACCTTTAGGACAACCGCGGTCGGTTCCGGGGTCACAGGGTCATCCATCCGTTGCCTCCATGCCAGTGGCGGCCGGAACGGAGATGGTCGCCGATGGCACGCTCCAGGGTCGTACGACGCGGGAGCGTGTCCCAGCTGATGTCGGGATCGCCGAAGACGAAGGTGAGAGTGTCCGCGTCGTTCACCTCCCTCACCTCATAAGCGGTCCGGAACCGCTCCTGGAAGCGCACGATGTTGGCATCGACGGGAAGGTACTCCTTCAACTGCGGATCGAGCAGCCACGAGTAACACGCGGCGACGGTGTACTCCTCGTCCGGAAAATGCCGAGGGAAGAAGTCGCGAGCGAGCGCCAGCGACTGGTCACACGGGCGCGGCGTCAGCCGGCCGGAGAACTCGGGGATGTGCACCGCCAGGCACGGGTCTCCCCGGCCGAGGGAAAGGCCCGACGCCCGAAGCGCCTGTCCGGTGCGGTTGCCGAGCCGCGCACGTTGGAACTGCAGCCGCCCGAGTTGGTAGAGCTCGCCGCGGAAGTGGTTCTTGAGCCAGAACGGAACGTGCAATCCACCGGTGCCTCGGCGCCTGCGGTGGACAGCCATGTTCCGGCCGAGGTCGGCAAGCGTACGGCGGCTGATGTCCGGCGGAATCCCTCGCTCCCGGTGGTGGGCCTGCGCGTGGGGGAGAGCGGCCACGAAGACGAGCACGTAGAAGTACCTGCCCACCGCACCGAGGTCCTCCGGAAGGAGCGGGAGATCCAACTGCTGATCGATGGAGCCGACACCCTGGACGAGTGCGCTGGTGCAGGAGGTCAGGAGCCATCGGAGGTCCGGGTCCGTGAGCAGGACGGTACGCAGGGCGATCAGCTCGTCGATGTCCTCATGCGGAACGGCGAGATCGAGCAGAACCGGAGGCAGGTCGTCCTCGGCGGGCAGTCCGA